>JAACCT010000103.1 GCA_009937255.1 Dehalococcoidales bacterium | reverse complement strand
TTCAGACTTAGAAACTTTTACTAAAGCATCTATAGTAACTTTGGTTCCATATGGTAATCTTGATGACAGGCATGGAGATGCTGGTCTATCCCATGTTTCTAGGTTTCTTTTACCCGCATAATGCCTAATATCTTTCTTAGTAAATTCTGCTTCTATAAGAGGGGATCTAACTTTATGTAATTTAGCAGCTTTCATTCCTGGTCTGTAATCTCCTTTATCATCCAAGTTTGAACCATTAAGTACCCAGTCAATATTTAAATCATTTGATACTTCAACTAGTTTTCCGTAAAGTTCATCTTTACAAAAAAAACATCTATTAATATCATTTTTTACATAGTTTTCATCTTCCATCTCCAAAGTATTAATTACTTTATAATTCCATTTTTTAGATTTAGCTAATTTTATAGCATCAGTTCTATCATCTTCGGCAACACTTGGAGAAAAGGACATTATTGCAATGGCATTATTTCCTAAAACTTCACTTGAAACATCCATTAAGTAAGAAGAGTCCACACCTCCAGAATAAGCAACTATTACATTCCCCATTTTAGAGATAATGGTTTTAAGGTTTTGTTCTATGTTAATTATTTTTGTAGTCATTTAGCAGAATATTAGCTAATTATTTTAAAAATTTCATCTAATAAAGAGTTATATTGGGTATTATTCTATAATGTTTATGATAAACATAGTTAAAAATTTACTTGTTATTTTCAGTAGAAAACAAATAAATTGTACAAATTATTAAGGGGATTAAGATGAATAAACCTAAAGTATATTTTATGGATGCCAGAAGTGAGTCACCAGATACAAGCTTGATAAATAAAACTGTAACTGTTTTTGAAGCAGCTGGATTCGACAAAATGATTAATAAAGGAGATGTTGTAGCTATCAAAATGCATTGTGGAGAACTTGGTTCTAGTGCTTATATTAGACCTGCCTATGTTCGAGCAATTGCAGATAAAATCAAAGAAATTGGCGGAAGACCATTCGCCTGTGACACTACGACTCAAACTTATGGAACATGGGGTTCAAGAGTAACAGAATTAGATTTAATTGAAACAGCTGAAAGAAATGGATTCTCTTCAGCAACCTTAGGGTGTCCTTTTATATCAGCTGATGGATATGTGGGTACAAGTGATTATAGAGTAGATATTCCTGAAGGTTATTTATTAAAAGAAGCATATATTGCTCAAGCAATAGCTGCTGCAGATAAGGTAATTGTTCTAACGCATTTTAAAGGTCATGGAATGGGTGTAATTGGTGGAGCATTAAAAAATTTAGGTATAGGTTGTCAATCGAAAAGAGGAAAATTTAATGTACACATGGGAAGACATCCTTCTTATGGTATTGGAGATTCTACAGTTTTTCATCCAGAAAATTTTAAAGGAAAAAAAGATGATGCAGACTGGGAATTGTTAGAAAATTGTTGCCCTCTAGGTCTTTTTAAAGTTACTGATAATGATGAATTGCTATGGGAAAGAGAAAAATGTATAAACTGCTTAGGTTGTGGAAGTTGGATGAATCCAAGAGGAATTTTTGAACCTAATTTAGCAAACTTTGATGCTACAGATATTGCCATTGCAGATGGGGCGTTAGGAGTTATAAAGGCAGTTGGAAAAGAAAATATAGGATTTATTAACGTTGCTGTTGATGTATCTCCCAAATGTGATTGTGCTGGTTTTTCAGATGTACCTTTAACTCCACACCTAGGAGTATTTGCATCAAAAGATCCAGTAGCAGTTGATCAAGCATGTGTAGATGCTGCTAAGCATGCACCAGGAATGCCTGGTTCTTTAGCAGAAGAAATGGGAATTGACGCTCCTGGAGAAAGAAAGTTTGATCTAGGTGGTGGTGCAATTGAAGGATTAAGTGAACAAACAACAATAAATACAGCTGTAGTAAACGGACTAGGTAGTAGAGATCATGAAATAGTAAATGTCCAACCTTTAGGTAGAGATAGATTTGCATTCCCCCCTGACCCAAGACCTACAAAAATAAGATTTGCAAAAATGTTTGAAAAGTTTCAACCTTTCCCGTTCGATAAACATGATGGGCGTGGTTATAATAGACTTGAAAAGGTAGATATAGATGCAGTAAAAGGACATGACGGTCCAACTGTTGACCCTCATTCACACCAAGATGCTGCTTATCATGGAGACGGTGGATGGCACCCAGGTGATGATGATTCAAGTTTTAAACCTCGAAGTTCATCAAATGGAGATAGTGCAAAAACTGATTCAAAAACTAAAAAATAGTTATCAATTAGGGAGAATAATATGGGAAGAGCCCAAGATTTACTTGAAAAAGCTATGGGTAATATGAATACCTTATTAGAAAATAAAGAGTTTAATGAAAGATTTAAATCTGGATTAGAAAGACTAGATTTACAAAAAGATAAATTTTTCTTTCAATCATTAGCAGGACTACCATCTGCCAATAAGCTATTTAAGGCTACTGAGAAAATGATTTCTGAGAGCAATGAATCAAATATGTTAGAGATAGAAAAAATAATACAAGAGATTGATGATAAGGCTGATGCTCCAGGCACTGTTTTGACATAGTGAAAAAAGTACTTGTAACAGGTGGTGCTGGTAGTATGGGGAGATTAGTTACAAATAATCTAATCTCTATGGGTTATTTTGTAAAGATCTTTGATTTACCATCAGCAAATTTTGAAGGCTTTAATACAAATAAATCTGAAATTATTAAGGGTGATTTAAATAGTCTTGAAGATATATCAAACTCAATAAATGACGTTGATTCAGTAATACATTTAGCTGCAATATTACCTCCAGTAGCTAATATAAAAATTGAACTAGCCAACAAAGTTAATGTTGATGGAACTAAAAATTTAGTTAACTGCATAGAATTAAGTAAGCTAGATATTCATTTAATTTTTAGCTCTTCTGTGAGCATTTATGGTAAAAATATTAATAATAAAATAGTTGATATCCAAACTAAAGCAGAGCCAGATGATAATTATGCATTAACTAAGTATCTTTCAGAACAAATTGTTACGGATTCTAAATTAAATTTCTTAGTATTAAGAATTTCAGGCGTATCAATACCTATATTTCAAGAACCTCCTTCAGAATGGCCTTTTAAGAGTGAACAAGAAATAGAATTTATACACCGCGATGATGTAGTTGATTCATTGTGTAATAGTGTTGATAATAAAGAAGCTTATGGAGAAATATTTAATATAAGTGGAGGAAAATCTTGGCAAATGCTTGGAGAAAAATATGTTAAGGATTATTTTGATATTTTAGAAGTTGATATTGAAGCTGCTAATTATCAAGAACAGAATGGCCATTTTTCATGGTATGACAGCTCAAAATCAAATAGAATACTAAAATATCAAAATAAAAACTATAAAAAATACCTTTCAGAAATTGAAGATGATTTAGAAAGAATAATGGGTGAATAAAAAAATTGAAAACTATTGAACAAACGTATGGTTATGATGACGTTGCAATTGTTCCTGGAGAAATAACTGTAAATCCTGAACTTGTTGATACTAAAATAAACATAGATAATATCGAATTAGATATCCCTATTTTTGCCTCAGCTATGGATAGTGTTATAAGTACTAAATTTTCTAAAGAAATTTCTGATTTAGGTGGAGTTGGTGTGATAAATCTTGATGGAATTCATGTTAGATATGAAGATACTGAAGAGATATATAATGAAATAGTAAATGCTTCCCAAAAATAAGCAACAGAGATTCTTCAAAAAATTTATACAGCCCCTGTTAAAGAAAATTTAATTGGAGATATTATAAAAAAAATAAAGGATTCAAACGCTCGGTGCTTTGCTTCTCTAGTTCCAGCATCAACAAAAATATTTGCTCCATTAGCCGTAGAAGCAGGATGTGATTCAATTGTAATTCAATCAACAGTAACAACAGCTAGACATAACTCCAAAAGCTTAGAAGGGTTAGTTTTATCAAAAATAGTTGAAACACTTAAAGTTCCTATAATTGTAGGAAATACTGTTACATATAATGTATCAAGAGAATTAATGGAAACAGGTATACATGGAATTTTAGTTGGAGTTGGTCCCGGTTCTGCTTGTACAAGTAGAGAAGTACTTGGAGTAGGTGTTCCTCAAGTATCAGCAACTTTAGAATGCTCAAGCGCTAGAGATGATTACTATAAATTAACTGGAAGATATGTTTCAATAATAACTGATGGAGGTATAAGAACTGGAGGGGAATTATGTAAGTCATTTGTTGCAGGAGCTGATGCAGTGATGATAGGTTCTCCTTTTTCTAAGACATTTAAATCTCCTGCCAAAGGTAATCATTGGGGGATGGCTACTCCTCATGAATCTTTACCTAGAGGAACAAGAATTGTAAATAAACCTGAATATTCAATTAAAGAGTTGCTTTTTGGCCCTTCATCTAAAACAGATGGTACAAGGAACTTAGTGGGGGCACTAAGGGTCTGTATGGGCATGTTAGGAGCTGAAAAAGTAAGAGAAATGCATGACGGAACTTTAATTTATGCTCCAACAATAAAAACAGAAGGTAAAGGATATCAATTATCTGGTTTAGGTTCATAAAAAATGAATTATAAAGCTCAAAGAGGAACATACGACATCTTACCTAAAGATGAAGTTATATGGAATAAAGTCCAAAAGTCTTGCTTTGAAACAGCAAAACTTTACGGTTATCAGTTTATAGAAACTCCCTTATTTGAAGACTCCAAATTATTTGAAAGAACAGTAGGAGAATCAACAGATATAGTTGAAAAAGAGATGTACTCCTTTACTGATAAAGGAGGAGATAGTATAAGTCTTAGACCTGAAAATACAGCTGGTGTTTGTAGAGCTTTTATTGAAAATGGACTTCATAACAATACTCTTCCTGCCAGATTATTTTATTATGGGCCAATGTTTAGATACGAAAGACCTCAATCAGGAAGATATAGGCAATTTCATCAATTTGGGGTTGAATGTATTGGTGATAGTACTTTTGAGACAGATTATGAAGTAATTGATATTGCTTGGAAAATATTAAAAAACTTAGATATTAAAGGAATTAAGTTAAATATAAATTCTTTAGGTGACAAAGAAGATAGAGAAATATATATAGGTAAATTAAAGGATTATTTTAAAAATTATATTAACGATTTACCTAAGGTTGATAAATTAAGATTTGAAAGATCACCGCTAAGATTATTAGACTCTAAAGAAGAAATAACTATAAAAATTTCTGAAGATGCACCAAAAACATTAGATTATATTTCTAGTGAGAGTAAAGAGCATCATGAAAATTTAATTCAAAAGTTAGAAAAGCTTAATTCAATGGATAGTAGTTTTAATTATGAAGTTAACCATAAGCTTGTTAGGGGATTAGATTATTATAATAGGACGGTTTTTGAATATACTAGCAATTCCTTAGGACCACAAGGAGTTATTTTAGGAGGAGGGAGATACGACCCTCTTATTAAAATCTTGGGAGGTCCAGAAACACCTGCTGTTGGATTTGCAATGGGAATAGAAAGAGTTGTAAACGAGCTAAATAAAAATGAGGTTGAAAATAATAGCCATATAGATGCTGTATTAATAATAGTTGATGAAGATCTTAGAATGATATCTCAAGAAATTGCTAATGATTTTAGAGAAAATAAAATCAAAACAATTATTGCACCAAAAAAATCAATTAAAGCACAAATGAGATTTGCAAATAATATAAATTCTAAAAGTGCTATATTCATAGGAAAAAATGAGATAGAAAATAATAAAATTTCTGTTAAATTTCTTCAATCTAGTAGAGAGCAAATAGAGATAGATAGAAATAATATTGAAGAAATTAAAGCAGTTTTAAATAATTAGAAAGAATTATTATGGAAGAATGGATCCTTCTAAGACTAGAAGAAATTAAAACTAGATTTAAAGAGCTAGAAATCATGATGACTAAAGCTGATATTATTTCTAATCAAAATCAAATGAAGAAAATTTCTAAAGAATATAGAAATTTAGAAAATATCAATCAACTATGGAGCTCCCATAATAAAGTTTCTAATGAAATAAAAGATAATGAAGAAATGATAGATGGTGACGATGAAGAATTTTCTAATTTAGCTAGGTCAGAAAATGAAATTTTAGAAAAAAAATTACAAGAGATATTTCAGGAATTAAATAAAGAACTCATTCCTAAAGATGCTACAGATGAAGCTGATGCGATTATAGAAATTAGAGCAGGAACTGGTGGAGATGAGGCTGCAATTTTTGGAAATGATTTGCTCAGAATGTATTCTAGATATACTGAGAATAAAAGTTGGAAAATTAGTATTCTAAGCTCTAATTATAATGAATTTGGAGGAATAAAAGAAATTGTATTAGAAATTTCAGGTGAAGGTACTTTTTCAAAATTGAAACACGAAAGTGGAGTTCATAGAGTTCAAAGAGTTCCAAAAACAGAATCTCAAGGAAGAATCCATACATCAACTGCCACTGTAGCAGTTTTACCAAAATCTGAAGAAATAGACATTGAAATAAAAGCCGATGATATTAGAACAGATGTCTTTCATTCCGGAGGTGCTGGTGGACAAAATGTTAATAAAGTTGCAACTGCCATAAGATTAACTCATTCTCCTTCAGGAATAGTTGTATCGTGCCAAAATGAAAGATCTCAATTACAAAATAAAGTTCAAGCAATGGAGATTCTAAAATCTAAATTATGGGATCTAGAAATTCAAAAACAGCATAGTGAAAGATCTGAGGCAAGAAAGTCACAAGTTGGATCAGGAGGAAGATCTGAAAAAATCAGAACTTATAATTACCCTCAAGGAAGAGTTACTGACCATAGAATAAAAATCACTTCAAATAATTTACCTGCGTTTATGGATGGATTAATTGATGAAATAATTGAGCCTCTTATGAAAGATGAACAAGCAAAAAAAATGACTTCTCAAAAATCTAATTCATGACAAGTTTAGGTGATGCTAAAAAAAAGCATTAAACAAACTTATAGAAGCTAAAATAGTAGATGAAAGATATGAGTTGATAAGTATATTTTCGCATTCTTTAGGTAAATCAGAAATAGATATAGTTATAGAAGATAAAGAAATATTAGATCAAAACCAATTAATAATTTTAGATAAAAATATTAACCGTAGAATATCAGGAGAACCATTATCATATATAACCAATAATAAAAAATTTTATAATGAGGATTTTTTTATAAATAATAAAGTACTCGTCCCTAGATTCGAAACAGAAGAATTGATTGATTTTTTTATAAAATTATTTAATAAAGAAAAATCTTCAAGTAAAAGAATATTAGACATAGGTACTGGAAGTGGAGTAATTTCACTGATTTTAGAAAAAAAAATACCAAGTCTTGATATTTATGCAATAGAAAAAAGCAAAGAGGCATTTGAAGTAGCCAAAATAAATATGAAAAATAAAGAATCTAAAATCAAACTCACTTTAGAAGATATAAAAAACTCTAAGATAAATAACATTGATTTTGTTGTAAGTAATCCTCCTTATATTAAATCAGATATTATTAAAAAATTATCAAAAGAAGTAAAAAGTGAACCTATTATAGCTCTAGATGGAGGGGAAAATGGGATAGAAGTAATTGAAGATATATTTATTTGGGAAAAAAATATCAATAAAAATAAAGCCTCTATTATCTTTATTGAAATTGATGAGAGTATTATGAAAAATGTTAGAGAGCTTACCAGAAAATTTTATCCTAATAAGAAAATAAATTTTTTAAAGGATCTGAACAATAATATAAGATTTTTATCAATTCTTGACTAAATTTTTTATCTTTTAGTATATTGAGGAGCTTTTCTTGCTTTTTTAAGCCCGTATTTCTTACTTTCTTTGATTCTTGAGTCTCGAGTCAGTAATCCATTTGATTTCAAGGTTGGCCTAAGGGTCTCATCCATAACGCATAACGCTCTAGCAATACCAAGAGATATAGCTCCAGCTTGACCAGATAATCCTCCACCTTGAATTTTAATTTCAGCAGATAATTTCTCTTTATCAGTAACTTTTAATGGAACTAAAGCTATATTCACTAAATCATCCATGCATAAAGCTTCTTTAATACTTTTACCATTAACCTGAATCTTACCTGCAGTAGCAAATATTTTAACTCTAGCTATAGAAGCTTTTCTTTTCCCTGTACCATAGTAATAGGTTTTTTTAGTTGTCACTATTTACCTCTTTTTTATTATCGGATTTGTTAGAATTTTTTAATTGTGCTTCATGAGGATGTTCGTTTCCTGCATAAACTTTAAGTCTTTTAAGCATTCTTGCAGCAAGTTTATTTTTTGGAAGCATACCTTTAACACATTTCATAATTATAAATTCAGGATTATTTTCAATAAGGTCTGAAAATTTCTTTACTTTTGTACTTCCTGGTCTCATGGTATGAGAAATATATGTTTTTTGAAAATATTTTTTCCCTGTTACTGAGATTTTTGAAGCATTGATTACGACCACAGTATCTCCTGTAAGATCATTAGGAATATAATTGGGTTTATTTTTTCCCATCAATATCATAGCTATATTTGAAGAAAGTCTACCAAGTGTTTGATCTTCGGCATCTATAAGAACCCAAGATGAATCTGATGGTTTATTTTCTTTTATGGAATAATGTTTTAATTTTGTAGTCATCGTATATTTTGATCGTAAAACTTAATTTTACACTTTTTCTAATAACTTTTGGTGTTTTTTTTGGTATAAAACTTTTTTCAATGTTAGATTATTAGAGTCTACTAACCCTTTACATGATCCTTTTTGGGGTGCATGGAGTATATTTTCTATCCATGAACTAGATTCTTTTGATAGGCCAACTCTTATTAATGCAAAAATAATTCTTCTAACTTGTTGGTGAATAAATGATTTGCCTGTAATAGTAAAAATTAGAGAAGAGTTGATTTTATCTATACTAATATCATATATTTCTCTTATAAATTTATCTTTTGCATTCTTACCTGCGAAAGACATAAAGTTGTGTACTCCTATTAATTTATAAGAAGATTGAATCATTTTAGATAAATTTATTTTAGATATCAGGAGCTTATTATTTATTTCATACTCATAAGTCCTCTTTTCAACATCTCTTCGGGCATTAAAATTATTAGGCATAAAGGAAATTTTTGATAAAAATATATCATTATCAAAACTCTTTTTCAATTCATGAAATTTTTTACAAATATCTTTTTTATTATTAGTTACTTTAAAGCCTAGATATTGTTCTTTAGCACTAACACCTTTATCTGTTCTACTAGAGAAAGTAAGATGATTTAAATTTAAAAAATATTCTTTTAATTTAGATGAAATTTCTCCTTGGACTGTTCTTTTATTTAGCTGAAATTGAGAACCATAGAAGGAGTTACCATTATAGGAAAATAAAACACAAAGATTAAAATTGTTATTAATCAATTAATTCTAAGATTGCAATCTCAGCATTATCGCCCTGTCTAGTGCCTAATAAAATAATTCTAGAGTAACCACCATTTCTTTCATTAAACTTTACAGAAACATTATCAAAGAGATGATCAATAACATTCTTATCTAAAATAAATTCAGAAACTTTTCTTATAGAGTTGAAGTCTTTAGTTTTAGCGATTGTTATCATTTTTTCAACAAGAGGACGAGCTTCTTTAGCCCTTGCTTTAGTAGTGGTTATACGACCATGCTTGATAGTATCCGTAACTAAATTTCTCAATAAGGCTTTTCTTTGAGAAGAACCTCTACTTAATTTATTTTGTTTTATTTTATGTTTCATTTTTTCCTCTGAATTTCTATTTTTGGGGAAGCATATTTCTTTCAGCTAGTACATCAAATAACTCATCAAGAGATTTTCTACCAAAATTTCTAATTTTTAAAAGATCTCCTTCTGGCATAGCTATCACTTCTCCTACTCTATTAATACCTGCTCTTTTTAAACAATTAAGAGTTCTAGCAGATAAATCTAAAGTTTCAACTGGAGTGTTATAAATATCAGGACTTATTCCTAATCCAGCTGCAGGACTTTGCTCTTCAGTAGCTTGATCAAATTTACTAAAGACATAAAAATTATCCATAAGCAATTCTGATGCTTTTTGTAATGCAGATTGTGGATCAATAGATCCATCAGTCCATATTTCAAGAGTAAGTCTTTCCCAGTCAGAACGTTGTCCAACTCTTGTAGGTTGAACTGTAAAATTAGCTTTTTTTATCGGAGTAAAAATAGAATCAATCGGCAATATACCAATATTAGAATCTTCTTCTTCAGTTGCTTTTTTATATCCATGTCCTTGTTCAACACTGAATTCAACTGACAAATGAGCATCTGATGAGTCTAGAGTAGCTAAATGATGTCCAGGATTTACTATTTCAAAATCTGCAGTAGCCATTATATCTCTAGCTTTTACTTCTCCATCACCCTCAACTTCTAATCTTAATCTTCCAGATCTATCTGATAGGGATCTAATCCTTATCCCTTTAGCATTCATAAGGAATTCATTTACTTCTTCTCTCATTCCTTTTAGAGTTGAATATTCATGCTGTATTCCGTCTATCTTAACCCAATTGATTGCAGTACCCGGCAAACCAGATAGGAAAGCTCTTCTAAGAGGATTTCCTAAGGTTACGCCCCAGCCTTTATCTAATGGTTCAGCAATAAATTTTCCATATGTTTCGGTACCTTCAATCATCCTAATACTTAGCTCAGGAACTTCAGGTTCTGATACTGAGATTTCATCTATTGGTGATAACCCAAATTGTTTTTCTAACATTTATTATCTCCTTGAATAGTATTCCACTATTTGTCTTGTATCAATCTCCAATTCAGCATCTGATGCTTTTGGAAGATTATTAATTTGAACAGATAATTCAGACTTATCTAAAGAAAGCCATTTTGCACAATCATTATTTTTAATGTTTGCTGTAGCAATCTCGAAGAGGGTTGATTTTTTAGATTTTTCTTTCCACGTAATTTTATCTCCTGTTTTTAATTCATAAGAGGGTATATTTACTTTTTGATCATTTACCAAAAAGTGACCATGGTTTACAGCTTGTCTAGAATGCCTTCTAGTATTAAACATTCCAGTTCTATACATTACATTATCAAATCTTTTTTCAAGAAGAATTAATAATGTATCACCAGTAGAGCCATCATAATTTGAAGCTTTATCGTAATAGTTTCTAAACTGTCTTTCTAAAATTCCATATAGAAATCTAGCTTTCTGTTTCTCTCTAAGCTGTAGACCATATTGAGAAATTCTACGCCTAGGGGTCATTTTAAAACCCTTACCAGGTTTTTTAGGAACATCTAATCCCAAAAAACGCATTCTTTTATTTACTGGACCAACATACCTTGCCATAAATTATCCTATCTTTAAAAACTTATAAATTAAATTATGAATTAAACTCTTCTTTTCTTAGGAGGTCTGCATCCATTATGTGGGACAGGAGTAACATCTTTAATTGAAACTACTCTAATACCTGCATGTTGAATAGCTCTTATAGCAGCTTCTCTACCTGCACCAGGACCTTTTACTAATACATCTACAGTTTTCATACCGTATTCAACTGCTACTTGAGCTGCTGATTCTCCTGCTTTTTGAGCAGCAAATGCTGTAGACTTTCTAGAACCTCTAAAGCCTTTGGCTCCAGCACTACTTTGTGATATAACATTACCACTATTATCTGTCATAGTAATAATTGTGTTATTAAACGTAGCTCTAACATATGCATTACCTTGAGGTACAAATATTTTTTCTTTTTTTCTTGTTCTAGGTCTTGCCATTATTTACCTACTTTAATTATTAGTGAGTCAATTTCTTTTTATTTGCTATAGTTTTCTTTTTGCCTTTTCTGGTTCTTGCATTTGTTTTAGTTCTCTGTCCATTTGCAGGTAAACCATTTTTATGCCTAAGGCCTCTATAACTTCCTACATCAGATAATCTTCTAATATTTAGCTGAACCTCTCTTTTAAGATCTCCTTCAATACGAATTTGAGATCTATCTATAGCACTTCTTATTCTTGCTAGTTCTTCTTCTTCAAGATCTTTAACTCTTGTATTTAAATTAATTCCTACATCTGAAATTATTTTTTTTGAAGTTGCCCTTCCAATACCAGAAACTGCAGTTAATGCAATTTCAATTCTTTGTGAATCAGGTATATTTACTCCAGCTAACATAGCCATTTTATTTATCCTTGTACTTGTTTAAATCTTGGGTTTTTTTTATTAATAATAATAATTTTTCCACGCCTTTTAATTATTTGGTCGTCAGCGCTTCTTTTTTTTACAGATGTTCTTTTTTTCATTTTTATCTCTCTTATTTAAACCTATATGTTATTCTGCCCCTAGTTAAATCATAGGGAGAGAGTTCAACCAAAACTCTATCTCCAGGCAGTATTCTTATATAATTTTTTCTTATTTTTCCCGAAGCATGGGCTAAAACTTCGTGACCATTAGCTAACTCAACCTTAAAAGTTGTATTTGGTAATGATTCTTCAACTTTCCCCTCAACTTCAATCGCTTCTTTTTTTGCCATATTATTTTTTCAATCTTGTTAATATTTCTGGACCATTTTCAGTAATCAAAATAGTGTCTTCAGCATGAGAAGATAATTTACCATCTTTAGTAACTACTGTCCATTTATCATCCAACATTCTTGTTTTCCAGTCACCTTCAGTAACCATAGGTTCAATAGCTATTGCCATACCTACTCTCAATAAAGCTCCTTCATTTGATTTCCCAAAATTAGGAACACTTGGAGGTTCATGTAATTGAGTTCCAATGCCATGTCCAACATATTCTCGCACTACCTCAAATCCTTGACTAAGTACATATTCTTCAATAGATTGAGAAACTATTCCTATTTTATTTCCAGCAATTGAGTTGCTAATACCTATATCTAAAGCTTTTGATGCAACTGAAATCAATTTTTCCTTAACAATATTTTTTTCATTACCTATAAGATAAGTTCTAGCATGGTCGCTATACATTCCATTAACAATAGCTCCACAATCAATAGAAACTAAGTCACCCTTAATCAATTTCCTAGAACCAGGAATACCATGAACAATTTCTTCATTTAATGAAATACAAGCTGTTGCAGGGAATCCATATAATCCTAAAAATGCAGGCTTAGCTCCTTCTTTTTCAATAAAAGTTCTTAAGAAATCATCTATTTCTTTAGTTGTAACACCAACTTTTAGTATGTTTTCACAACCAATAAGTGCTTTTGCTACAATTTCACCAGCTAGTTTCATAGAAACTATTTGCGCTGTAGTTTTGATAGATCCCTCAGTAACCAATTATTAAAGTTTCTCCCATAAAATAATGTACAAACCCTAATTATATACTTTAAAAACAAAAAATGTACAGCATCAAGACTGCATAATTCCATCTATTTCTTTAGATACTTCTAAAATTGATTTATTTGCATTAATATTAATCATGATACGCTTTTTATCATAAAAATCTATAAGAGGAGTTGTAAGACTAATATAAGATTCCATTCTTTTTGAAATAGCTTCAGGTTTGTCATCTTCTCTTTGATACAATATTTGTTCTTTACAATTTGAGGAACAAATATACTCCTTATCTATCTTAGAAAATATAGAAGAACAATTTTTACAAGAAATCCTCTGGGATAATCTTAAGACAAGGTCTTCAGCTGGAACATCAAAATAAAAAACAAAGTCTATTTTTTTTTCTAATAAAGCTAGTTCATTGTCTAATGATTCAGCTTGGTTTAAAGTTCTAGGAAAACCATCAAGTAAAACAGAATTAAGTAAACTTAACTTTTTGGAAACCATTTCTATTATTAAATTATCTGGGACTAAGTCTCCAGAATTCATATATGATTCAGCTTGTAGTCCTAATTTTGTTTTATCGCTGATTTCAGACCTTAATATGTCTCCCGTTGATATGTGGTTAAGTTTATAAGCAGATGATAAATAAGTTGACTGAGTTCCTTTGCCTGAGCCAGGAGGACCTAAAAGGATAATGTTCATTTTATTAATTTACAAAACCTTCATAGTTTCTCATCAAAAGTTGAGACTCAAGTTGTCTCATAGTGTCTAATGCAACACCTACCATGATAAGCAAACTTGTACTTTGAAGGATGCTAGTAGTTGATTCTAAGCCAGTTATAAATGCTGCTATAGAAGGTATTACTGCAATAAGGCCTAAAAATAAAGCTCCTCCCCAAGTAATCCTTATTATTACTCTCATAAGATACTCTTTTGTTGGGGGGCCTGGCCTTATACCAGGAATAAAACCGTTGTTATTTTGTAATTGTTCAGCTAAATTCTGTTGATTATGTACCACCAAGGTATAAAAGAATGTAAATATTACAACTAATATAAAGACCGTAATCCAATACAAAGTACCTGTTGGACCAAATTGAATCGTAATCCATTCAGCTAGCTGAGGAAAAAATGAACTTGATGCTGGATCAACAAAATACGATGCAACAACTGCAGGTAAAGCCAATATAGAAAAAGCAAAAATAAGAGGTATCATACCTGCAGAGTTAACTCTAATAGGTATATGGGAAGATCCTTGAGATCTATACATTTTATTTCCTCTAAAAACACTTCGTCCATATTGAACGGGGATTCTTCTTTGAGCTTCAGTAAAAACAACGATTGAATAAATAATTAATAACCCTAGTGCTATCAGTAATCCTACCTGAAAAGGCTGATCTCTAAGCAACCATAGTTGTCCACCTATAGAGGGAAATGTTGATACTATTCCAGCAAAAATAATTAAAGAAATACCATTTCCAATTCCTTTTTCAGTTACTAATTCTCCCAACCAAACTAAAATCATAGTTCCTGCAGTCATAGATAATAAAATAGCTAAAGTGTTTAAAGATTGACCTCCACCGAATCCGATACCAGATAAAGCTCCTTGTCCAAGAGCTCCAGAAAAAAGATTAATTTGACCATATCCTTGCAAAAACGCAAGAGGAACTGTTAAATAATGAGTATACCTGTTTATAGCTTTTCTTCCGGCTTCGCCTTCTTGAGCTAGTTCTTTAAGTTGAGGTAATAAAGGAGTTAGTATTTGGATAATAATTGAAGCTGTAATATATGGATAAACTCCTAGTGCAGCAATAGATAGATTTCTTAATGCTCCACCAGAAAAAATATCTATAAACCCAAGTAATGGGTTAGCATCAAATGCTGCTTGTAGAGCTTCTTTGTCCACACCTGGAACTGGAACATGAGCAAAAAATCTAAAAACAACAAGTATAAATAATGTAAATAAAATTCTTGTTCTAAGATCTGGTAATTTAAAAGCATCAATTATGGCTTGAATTAAAGCAGGTCTATTTGATTGTGAAGCAGTAGTAGTAGTCATAAAATTAGCTTATGAGCTTAACCTCTCCCCCAGCTTTTTCAATTTTACTTTTTGCCGATGATGAAATTGCATTCACTTCTAAATTAATAGGTTTAGTAACATCACCGTCTCCTAAGATTTTTATCATTTCTTTATTTTTAATAATTCCTTTATTCTTAAAATCTTCCATAGTAATGGAGTCATTGTCAAAAAGATTTACTAAATCTCTTAGATTTATAGAAACATAATTTTTTTTGAATATATTGGTAAAACCTCTCATATGAGGTAGTTTTTTTACTAACCTAAGTTGACCACCTTCAAATGTTGGATTTAAGTTTCCTCCGCTTCTAGAGAGTTGTCCTTTTGAGCCTCTTCCAGAATAAGTTCCTTTTGAACCATTACCTCTACCCACTTGATTACTTTTAGGAGTATTTTTATTTTTTCTTTTTATATCATTTATTTGTGGCATTTAATCACCTATTTTTTATTTTAATTCTTCAGTAGATATGAAATGATCTACTTTTTTTTATCCTTCCATCAATTTGAGGATATAAATCTTTTTCTACTACAGAGCCAATTTTTCTTAGACCTAGAGCTCTTAATGTAGCTCTTTGTGAAGGAGAGGCTCCAATTTTACTTTTTCTTTGAATAATTTTTATTTTTTTCATATTTAAGCTTTTCTTTTAGAAATCTCTTTCTTGGGATCTTTCATATTTTTCAATGCTTCCATTGTTGCATAGACAACATTTATAGCATTAGTCGAACCAAAAGTTTTTGAAACAACATCTTTTACCCCAACTGCTTCAAGCACTGCTCTAACACCTCCTCCAGCAATCAAACCAGTACCAGGAGATGCAGGTTTTAGCATTACTTTTGAAGATCCAAATCTATAAATAAATTCATGAGGTAATGTAGCATTGTTCAAATGTACATTGATCATTCTGTTTTTTGCATATTGTACTGCTCTTTGCACAGCATCTGGGACAGCTGTAGCACTAGCAAGAGCTATTCCAACTCTTCCTGCACCATCTCCTACAGCAACCATAGCGTTAAAAGATAGATTTCTTCCACCTTTAACTGTTTTTGAAACTCTTCTGATTTTTATAACTTTTTCAATAAGTGAAATTTCATCAGAATCATTATTTCTTCTTCTTGGTCTAAAATTTCTTCTTCTTTGATTCTGACTTCTTTGGTCAGGAGCTTTATTTTCTGTAGTCATTTTATACCTCTATTCCAGATTCTCTTATTCCATCAGCTATTGCAGCAACTCTACCATGATAGAGGTATCCACCTCTATCAAAAACTACCTTCTTGATACCTAATTTAGAAATTTTCTCTCCAAATTCTAATCCAAGTTTTTTTGAAGATTCAGCATTTACTGAATTTTCTGAAGACTTTAAGCTAGATGAAGAAGCTAAAGTCATACCTTTAATATCATCGATTAATTGTAAATAAACATTTTTGTTAGACCTAAATAAGGAAACTCTAAGCCTTTCCTGTGTTCCTGAAATTCTTTTTCTGACTCTAAGGTGTCTTTTATTTCTTCCTAATGATCTCGTTTTTTTTGAAAATTTCATTATTCTGTTCCTCCAGAACCTACAGCAGACTTACCTGATTTTCTTCTTATTATTTCACCAGAATATTTAATACCTTTACCCGTAAATGGATTTGGTTTCCTAAGAGATCTGATTTTAGCAGCTTGCCTACCAACATGTTCTTTATCTATACCATCAATAATTACATTAGTTTGTTCATTCACTGACAGTTTATTTTCTCCAATAGGATCAACTGTTATTGAGTGAGAAAAGCCAAGACTTAACTCTAATGATTTACCTTTAGGCTGTGCTCTATAACCGGTTCCAATAAGTTCAAGTTTTTTATTAAATCCTTCAGTTACTCCTTCAACCATATTGCTAATCAATGATCTATACAAACCGTGCATAGCTCTAGTTTGCAATTCTTCATTAGTTCTGGATACAAGCAAGTTAGAATCATCAATTTTAAAATTTATATTATCTGTCTTGATTTTTTCTTCTAAACTTCCCTTAGGACCCTTAACTGAAATAAGATTTTTTTCAATTTTAATATCTACCCCTGAAGGGATAGTTATAGGTTTATTTCCAATTCTACTCATATTATTTCCTCTTTACCAAACGTAAAATAACACTTCTCCACCAAGAGAAAGTTTTTTTGCTTCTAATCCAGTCATAAGTCCTTTAGATGTAGACACTATTGCTACACCCATACCAGAAAAATATGAAGGGATTTCATTTTTTTAACATATATTTTCAAACCTGGTTTAGAGACACGCTTTAAGCCAGATATAGCTGATGAACCATCATCATAATATTTTAATTTAACAGAATAATTAACTTTATTTTCAAAGTTATTTTCTTCAAAATTAGAAATAAATCCTTCATTTGAAAGTAACTCTAAAATCTTATTATTCATTTTAGATTTATTAACTGAAACGCTGCTATGTTTTACCATAACTGAGTTTCTTATTCTAGTAATCATGTCAGAAATTTGATCTTGTACAGTCAATTTTTACCCCTATAAACTTCCTTTTCGTATACCTGGCAAATGCCCCTTCAATGCTAATTCTCTCATCGATATTCTACTTAAACCGAAAAACCTCATATAACCTCTAGGTCTACCTGTCTTTTGACATCTATTCCTTACTCTCACTGGGCTAGAATTTTTTGGAAGTAAAGCTAATTTTTTTCTAGCTTCCATCTTATCTTCAAAAGAAACTTTAGAATCATTAGCTATACTTTTTAGTTCTGTTCTAAGATCCATATACTTACTAACGATTCTCATTCTTTTATTATTTCTAGCTATAGCAGATTTTTTTGCCAAAATTTTCTCCTTATTATTAACTTTTATTGATGAAAGGCATACCCATCAATTCTAGAAGCTTCTTTGATTCTTCATCAGAATTCTTTGAAGTTACTATATTTATTTGCATACCTCTTAGTTTATCAATTTCATTGTAATCAATCTCAGGAAATATAACTTGTTCTTGCAAGCCTAAAGAATAGTTACCATTCCCATCAAAAGCTTTCTCAGAGACTCCTCTAAAGTCTCTTACTCTAGGAGGGCAATATTCAGTAATCTATCAAGAAAAAACCACATATTATTTGATCGTAATGTTACAGAAAGCCCTATAACTTGCTCTTCTCTTAGCTTGAAATTAGCAATAGATTTTTTTGCTTTTCGTTCAATAGGTTTTTGACCTGTTATAAGTTGAAGATCTCTAGTTACAATTTGAATTACATTTGATGAGGCCAAAGCTTCACCTAAACCTACATTAATAGTTGTTTTAAGAATTTTAGGAACCATCAGTTTATTTGAAAACTTAAATTCTTTCATCATTTCAGGAATAACTTCATCATTATATTTAGCCTTAAGTCTTGGGGCTAAATTCTCAGGATTAATTTTTTCTTTTTGCTTTGCTACCAATTACTTCTCCAAATTACTTCCTATTAGATTTCTTAACTATTCTGTTATATTTACCTGATTCAAGTTGTTCGTAAGCAACTCTACCAGGATTAGAACTTTCTGGATGAACAAACATTACATTTGAAATATGCAATGGTGATTCTGTATCAACGATTCCTGCATTTGTAACATTTGGTTGGTTTTTTATATGTTTTTTTGATATGTTTATACCTTCAACAATAACTGTTGAAGAAGCTTTATTTACCCTAATAACTTCACCCTTTTTTCCTTTATCTTTTCCAGCTAAAATCAAAACTTGATCACCTTTTTTTATTCTTAGTTTTGGCATTAAAGCACCTCCGGAGCAAGTGAAACTACTCTCATAAATTGTTTGTCTCTAAGTTCTCTAGCTACTGGACCAAAAATTCTAGTTCCTCTAGGGTTATTATCATCACCGATTATTACACAAGCATTTTCATCGAATCTAATGTAAGAACCATCATATCTTCTGTATTCTTTTTTTGTTCTAACTATTACAGCTTTAACAACTTGATGCATTTTAACAGTTCCCCCTGGTTGTGCATCTTTCACTGTACAGGTTATAGTATCTCCAATTTTTGCAGATTTTGTATGACTATTACCATTTATATTGATACACAGTACTTCTTTTGCACCAGAATTATCAGCTACTTTTAATCTTGATTCTCTTTGGATCATTATTTTGCCAACACTTCCACTAACTTCCATTTCTTTGTTTTTGAAATAGGTTTAGAAAATTCAATTACTACATCATCACCTATTTTTGCTTCATTTTTAGGATCATGAGCAACCAATTTAGTTAGTCTTCTAGAAGACTTTTTGTATATCCTATCTTTTTGAGACCAAGATACTCCTACTATAATGGTTTTTTCAGAAACATCTGAAATAACCTTTCCTGTTCTTCTTACTTTATTACTCATTCTGGCTATCTTTCTCGGTTACTTCTAGCTTTGCTAAAATTTTTCTTTCATTTATAACTGTTAAAATTTTTGCTTTATCTTTTCTCAGTTTATCAATTTGACTAGTATCACTAAGTTGCATAGATTTATGCTTAAATCTATTTTCCATAATATTTTTTAGCACAGATTGTTTTTCTTTAATTAAATCTTCTGTTTCTAGTTTTCTTATATCTTCAATTTTCATTAGAATGTTACTTCTTCTCTTGATATTATTTTTGTTGGTATTGATAATTTATGGCCTGCTCTCTTAAGTGCGTTTATAGCAACATCTTCTGGTACATCTCCTATTTCAAAAAGTATTCTACCTCTTTTAACCACAGCAACCCATCGATCTACAGCTCCTTTACCCCCACCCATTCTAGTTTCAGCAGGTCTTGCACTCACAGGCTTGTCTGGAAACACTCTAATCCATATTTGACCGCCTCTTTTCACATATCCTGTAATAGCCCTTCTAGCAGATTCAATTTGTCTAGCTGTTACCCAAGATGATTCCTGGGCTTTCAATGCATAGTCTCCGAATGACAGAGTTGAGCCTCTTGTAGCCATTCCACGCATTTTACCTCGTTGTTGTTTTCTATATTTAGTTCTACTAGGTTGTAACATTTAAATATTTTCCTTAGTATTTTCATCTATTTGATCAGTTTTTTGGATTCTTGCTGTCTTTATAGCCAATAAATTCTCTGCAGTTGGAATTATATCACCTTTATAAATCCAAACCTTAATTCCAATAACCCCATATGTAGTATTAGCTTCACTAATTTCATAATCAATGTCTGCTCTTAAAGTATGTAAAGGAACTCTTCCTTGATGATATTTTTCTGTTCTTGCAATGTCAGCTCCTGATAACCTACCTGCAATAACTACTTTTATCCCTTTTGCTCCTACTTGCATAGTTCTTTGTATAGCATTATTTACAGCTCTTCTGAATGCAACTCTTCTTTCAAGTTGCTCTGCTATAGATTCTCCAACAAGTTTGGCTACGAGCTCAGGAACTCTTATTTCGTTGATATTAAGTCGAACTTTATTTTTAGTTTTTTCTTCCAAATAATTTTTCAACTCTTCAACTCTTGTACCACCACGTCCAATTATAATCCCTGGTCTTGCAGTATAAACAGTAACTGTTATATCTTGAGAACCTCTCTCTATTTCAATTTTTGATATGGCTCCATTTTCACCCAGCTCTTCAGTTATCATTTGCCTAATATTTCTATCTTCGTTAAGCAATAAAGCATAATTTTTACCATTATTAGCAAACCACTGTGATTGCCAATCGATAACTCCGCCTAGACGGAATCCTGTAGGATGTGTTTTCTGTCCCATCTATAATTCTCCTGTATTTACTTCTATAGTTAAGTGAGACGAAGGCCTATCAAATGCTCCTGCTCTACCTCTAGCTCTCGGTTTAAATCTTTTCATTCTTGGACCAGCATCTGCAAAGATTTTTGAAATCACTAAATCATTTTCACTTAGAGATTCTGCATTAACAGCATTAGCTATAGCTGAATTTAATATCTTTAAAATCTCTTTTGCAGGAGGAGTTCCAAGTAAGCTTAGTTGTAATTTAGCCTCATTAACAGGCTTTAATCTTATCATGTTAATTACTCTTCTCATTTTATAAGCAGAGTGTCCAATGTTTTTATTATATGCAGTTGCCATTAATTATTACCTCTTGAATGACCTCTGTAGGTCCTGGTTGGTGAAAATTCGCCTAATCGATGTCCAACCATGTTTTCACTTACAAGAACAGGAACAAATTTTCTTCCATCATGAACTCCAAAAGTTACTCCTACCATTTCAGGCATTATCATAGATGCTCTAGCCCAAGTCTTAATAACTTCTCTACTTCCGGACTCTTTTATTTTCAGAACCTTTTTCATCAATTTAGGGTCAACATATGGACCTTTTTTTATAGATCTTGACATATTTTTACTTCTCGTACCTTCTTCTTAAAATCATCTTATCTGTTTTTTTATTTCTTCTTGTTCTTTTTCCAAGAGCAGGTTTACCCCAAGGAGTTTTTGGATGAACCATTCCTACTCCAGCTCTTCCTTCTCCTCCACCATGTGGATGAGCATTAGGAGACATAGCAGAACCTCTCACCGATGGCCTTCTTCCTAATCTCCTAGAAGTTCCAGCTCTACCTAATTTTTTATTTTTATTATCTGGATTTGAAACTTGTCCAATAGTGGCATTGCATTTACTTAATATTCTTCTCATTTCTCCGGAAGGTAATCGCAATAATGTATAGCCACCTTCATGAGCCATCACTTGAGCTGCAGTACCTGCAGATTTTACCATTATTCCCCCTTTACCAGGAGAGAGTTCAACATTATGAACAAGAGTACCTGTTTGCAATGAGCCTAAAGATTTTGTGTTACCAAGAGTGTTCTCTGCACTATCTCCTGTTTCAATAACATCTCCTAAGCTTACATTGTTTGGAGTCAATATATATTTTTTTGTTCCATCATTAAATCTAATAAGAGAAATTCTTGATGATCGATTTGGGTCATACTCTATAGATTCAACAGTAGCTTTTCCTTCTTTTGACCTAATAAAATCAAGCATCCTGTATCTACGTTTATGCCCTCCACCTCTATGTCTTACTGTGATTCTTCCCTTATTATTTCTTCCACCTTTTTTTGTTAGAGGTGCAAGTAATGATTTATAAGGAGAATCAGTTGTTATATCTGAAAAATCATCTACAGCAGAATCTCTTCTACCTGCAGTTATTGGTTTACTTTTCTTAATTCCCAATTTAAGCTCCTTCGTAAAGACTAATTGAATCACCTAATTTTAGAGTGACCATTGCTTTTTTCCATGATGGAGTTAAGGTTTTTTTCCCACCATACATCTTATTTTTTCCCTTAACTTTTATTATATTGACATTTTCGACCACTACATCAAATATTTCTTCAACTGCTTTTTTTACTTGAAATTTATTAGATTTATTATGTACTTTAAAAACATATTTATTACTCTCTTGCAAAAGAGAAGACTTTTCTGTTATTACTGGACTTAATATTACTTCTTCATTAATCATCTTTTTTTACAGCCTTTGTAGTAGTTTTTTTCTTTGCTGCAGGTTTTGCTTTAGCTGCAGGCTTTACTTTTGCTGCAGGTTTAGCTTTAGCTGCAGGTTTTGCTTTAGCTGCAGGCTTAAATTCTGAATCACCCCATAAAGATTGTATTTTTTCTACTGCTTTTACTGGGATTACAATATTTTTAGGTCTAATTAATCTATATGCATTAATAGAAGAAGCTTCCATAACTTCAACATTATTTATATTTTCGCATGATTTTTGTAGTACCAAATCATTTCCTTCTGTAAGTAACAAAACGGAACCTTTAAGTTCTAACTTATTAATATAATCAATCATAATTTTAGTTGAAGGAGAGTCTTTTAATGGAAATTCGTCTATTACATTAATCTCTGAATCTTTTATTTTTGCAGAAAGGGCAATTTTTAATGCTTTATGTTTCATCTTTTTATTTAATGATTTTCTGATATCTTTAGGATGAGGACCATGAGCTACTCCTCCTCCAACCATAATTGGAGACCTTTTTGAACCTACTCTAGCTCTACCGCTACCTTTTTGAGGTCTAAGTTTTTGGTTAGCATAACTTACATTAGCCCTAGTTTTAGTTCCTTTTGTCCATTGCCTCTGATTAGCTAGATATATGTATATACTCTGGTGAAGTAAATCTTCATTTAATTCTAAATTCCAAACTGAAGGGTCTAAACTTAAAGTTTTTTCAGTTTTACCTAATTTATTTTTTATACTAATTTCCAAAATTTACCTTTTCTTTAAATAATTATGATTGAATATCAACTCGCAGGGGCGATCCATTATAACCTGGAATTGCACCTTTAATTAAGATTATATTATTTGCAGAATCAACTTTTACGACTCGTAATCCTTTTACTGTAGATTTTGCATTACCATAATGTCCTGGCATTTTTTGCCCAGGCCATACTCTTCCTGGAGAAGAACCCGCACCAATAGAACCAATAGCTCTGTGTCTATCAGATTGACCGTGAGTTTTGGGACCACCTTTAAACCCATATCTTCTTACTCCACCTGAAAATCCTCTTCCCTTACTTGTACCTGATACTTTAACTTTTTTTACTTCTGAAAATATTTCTGAAGTAATTAGCTGCCCCACTTCTGGCTCATTTGAAGGGTCTGATTCGAATTCTTGCAGGATTGAAAATTTTCCACCCGATCTTTCCTGATGACCAGCTTGTGGTTTATTGATATTTTTTGATTCTGAAAAACCCACTTGAACAGAATCATATCCATCCTTAGCTAAAGTTTTAACTTGAGTTACTGTACATGGACCAGCCTGTACAACTGTAACAGGTAAAGCCGTACCATTATCATCATAAATGATTGACATACCTAATTTTTTTGCGATTATACCTTTGATTGTCATAATTTCCTTTAAAGCTTAATTGCTATATCTACTCCAGATGGAACACTTAAACTTGTTAATGAATCAATTGTTTTTGAAGATGGCTCCAAAATATCAATTAATCGTTTGTGTGTTCTTAACTCAAAATATTCTCTTGAATCTTTATTAACATGAGGAGATCTTATTACTGTAAACATTCTTTTTGTTGTTGGCATAGGAACTGGGCCTGCTACCTTAGCACCCGTTCTCTCAGCAGTTTCTAAAATTTGCTGAGCAGAAACATCTAGAACCCTATGATCAAAAGATTTTAATATCATTCTCATTTTTTGGGTTGGTGGCATTAGTTTTCCTTTCCTTTGCCTGAAATTTCAGTGGCTATATGATTTGGAACTTTAGAGTAATGATCTAATTCCATAGAAAAACTTGCTCTTCCAGTAGTTAAAGATCTTAAAGTAGTTGCATATTGGAAAGTTTCACCTAGCGGAACATGAGCCTTAATCGCTTGTGAATTAGCTTGTTGTTCCATTGATAAAATTTGAGCTCTTCTTGAATTTAAATCACCCAAACAGTCACCCAAAAATTCTTCTGGAGTAACAATATCTATTTTCATGATAGGTTCTAGAAGAGAAGGAGAGCCAGCAGTCATTGCTGACTTGAATGCCATAGACCCTGCTATTTTAAATGCCATTTCTGATGAATCAACATCATGATGAGAACCATCAGTCAATACAGCTTTAACATCTACTACAGGATAACCTGCAATAACACCACTAGTTGCAGCTTCTCTAAATCCAGACTCAATAGGTTTATAATATTCTGTAGGTAATGTAGCACCTGTGATTTCTGATTCAAATAAAATACCTGAACCAGGTTCCAAAGGCTCAATTCTTAATGTGCAATCTCCATATTGACCCTTACCACCGGATTGTCTAATAAATTTACCTTGTTTTTCAGAAGCTACAGTTATGGTTTCTCTATATGCTACTTTAGGAGCTCCCTGAATGGCATCAACATCAAATTCCCGTCTTAGTCTTTCAACTATTACATCTAGATGCAATTCTCCCATACCTGCTAGTACAGTTTGACCAGATTCTTCATCTGTCCATGTTTGTAAAGTTGGATCTTCACCCACTAATCTAGCAAGAGATTCTCCCATTTTATCTTGATCTGAACGAGTTTTAGGCTCGACAGCAACAGATAATACTGGTGCTGGAAAATTAATAGACTCTAACAATAAAGGATTTGATTGGTCACACAAAGTATGGCCCGTTACTGCATCTTTTAGACCAATTGCAGCAACTATTTCACCTGCAGTAGCTTGCTTTATTTCTTCTCTGGAATCTGCATGCATTTTCATTAACCTACCAGCTCTTTCTCTGGACCTGGTAGAAGAGTTATATATATTTGATCCTGATTCAAGAACTCCAGAATAAATTCTCAAATAAACTAATCTTCCCACATGCTGGTCTGTAACTGTTTTGAATACCAATGCACTAAAAGGATCCTTAACATCAGGTTGTCTTTCAATTTCAATGGTATCGTCAGCAGGATCTGTTCCTTTTATAGAAGGAACATCTACAGGAGATGGAAGATAATCAATAACTGCATCTAGCAAAGGATGAACACCCCTATGCCGCAAAGCAGAACCACACAAAACAGGAAAAATTTGTAAACTTATAACAGCTTTTCTTAGTGCTAATTTTAATTCTTCAACAGATATTTCTTGGTCATCTAAAAATTTATCCATCAATGCGTCATCTGTTTCAGCTATTTTTTCTATAAGTTCGCTTCTATATTTTTCTACATCTTCTTTAAATTCATCTGGTACGTCTGTTTCCACATGCTCAACAGCATCTTCAGATTCATATATAAAAGCTTTTCGATCTATCAAATCTATCATGCCTTTAAAATTAGATTCTGCCCCAATAGGAATTTGTATAGGCACTGCATTGGCACCTAGTCTGTCATGTACTGTTTTAACTGAGAAATAAAAATCAGCCCCTAAACGATCCATTTTATTAACAAAAACCATCCTAGGAACACCGTAATCATTAGCTTGTCTCCAAACAGTTTCAGATTGAGGCTGAACACCAGAAACAGATTCAAGAACTACAACCCCTCCATCTAGAACTCTCAATGATCTTTGTACTTCAGCGGTAAAGTCTACGTGACCAGGAGTATCAATTATATTAACCTGATAGTCATTCCAGGAAGCATTAGTTGCAGCAGAACCTATAGTTATTCCTCTTTCTCTTTCTAGAGACATAAAATCCATAACTGTAGTACCGTCGTCAATATCACCAATTTTATAAGTCTCACCAGTAAAGTACAGTACTCTTTCAGTAACTGTTGTTTTACCTGCGTCAATATGAGCTATAAATCCAATATTTCTTACTTTTGATAAATCTTTAATTTCTGCCATTTTTTTCTCTCTATTTACCATCTATAATGAGCAAAGGCTCTATTAGCTTCTGCCATTCTATGTGAATCTTCTTTTTTCTTTATTGCATTACCAGTATTATTGACTGCATTCATAAATTCTTGATATAAAGCATCCGTGATAGTCGTTCCTTTATTTCCTCGTGCAGCTTCAACAACCCAACGATGAGCTAAAGCAACTCTTCTTTTAGGCCTTATTTCAACAGGGACCTGGTAAGTTGCACCACCAACTCTTCTTGGCTTTACTTCAAGAGTAGGCATTGTATTTCTCATTGCTTCATCAAAAAGCTCTATTCCAGGCCTCTTAACTTCTTTTTCAAGCTTATCTATAGCTAGATAAACAGCTTTTCGCGCAACAGATTTTTTCCCACCTATCATAAGTCTATTTATAAACTTGGAAAGCTCAACGCTTCCATATTTAGGATCAGGATTAATTTTTCTTACTACAGATTTTCTTCTTCTAGACATATGTCAATACTTCCTTATTTACCTTCTCTAATTGCACCATATTTACTTCTACCTCTTTTTCGCCCTTCAACCCCAGAAGTATCTAAGGCTCCTCTTATAATGTGATATCTAACTCCAGGCAAGTCTCTTACTCTTCCCCCTCTTATCAGAACAACTGAATGCTCTTGGAGATTGTGACCTTCACCTGGAATATAAGCTGTTACTTCCATGCCATTAGTTAGCTTAACTCTTGCAACTTTTCTTAAAGCGGAGTTAGGTTTTTTCGGAGTAACTGTTCTTACTTGGAGGCAGACACCTCTTTTTTGAGGGCTTCCATCAGAATCGTTTGTCATTTTTTTTGTTAAAGAATTATATCTAAATCTCAAAGCTGGAGATTTAGCTTTTTTTCTCCCAGATGATCTAGGTTTTTTAATCAATTGATTTACTGTAGGCATTATTCACAATCCTCTATATTTTTTTATAAGTCTTTATTTCATAAAATTTATGAATAATAAAAGCTTATTGTTACCACAAACTACTAGTATACGAATTTTATTTGCAAAACGTCAATGAAAAAATGTTAAATTTATAACTGTTTTTTTTAAATTTTGATTTTACTAACTACTTTTTAGATGTAAAATTAGTTTCATATAAAAATATTTTTGTGAATTTTGTAAATTATTATGTTTGATAGAATTTTTTTAGTTGGCTTTAATATTAGATCTGAGGATCGTTTGATAAAAATTTTAGATGAAAGTTTTCATTCATCTAGAATAATTTGTGTCAAAGATTTTAAGGTTGATTCAAAATCACCTGAGCAAGTGACATATCAAGTCAATAAAGAACAAAACCACCCATTACTTAGTCATGATGAAGAAAAAGAATCAAATATTAATGTTGAAATTGAAGATTTATCAATAATTAATTTGCCATATACATATTCTAAGGAATATTCTAATCTTATTGAAACTTCAATTAGTAGAATTTTATCAATTGAAAACTTTACCATTTATGAAAGTTATTTATCAAATAATAACAATAATGATCAAATTATTTCAATACCCACAAATAATAACGATTTGGCTATGAGGATTCAAATAGCAAATAAAAACTTAAAGTTAAGTATAAAAAATATATCTCAATCAGAAAAAATAATTCAGTATAAAAATCTAAAGATTGACACAGAAAAATATCTTGTAACGCTTGAGGATAAAAAAATTGATCTTACATTCAAAGAATTAGAATTACTAAAAGTATTGGCCTCAAATCCTGGAAGAGTTTTTTCTAGAGAAAACTTATTAAAAAATATTTGGGATTATGATTATTATGGTGGAACTAGAACTGTGGATGTTCATGTTAGAAGATTAAGGAGAAAAATTGAGGATCATAAAAACAATTTTATAGAAACAATATGGAATGTGGGATACAAATTTAATGAAATACAGTCAGGAAATATAAATGAATAAAAATTCAGACACTAAAGAATTTATTTTAAAGCAAGCTAGTGAACACGATGTAAAATTTATTAGATTATGGTTTACAGATATTTTAGGAAGACTTAAAGGGTTTGCCATTAATGTTGAAGATTTAGAAGATTGTATTGATAAAGGTGTTATTTTTGATGGAGGAGCCATTGAAGGGTTGGCAAGAGCTACTGAATCAGACACTTTAGCTATCCCCGATTTAAGTACTTGGCAAATTTTACCCTGGAGACCTAATGAGAATTCTGTAGCTAGGCTATTTTGTAACTTAAGAAGTTTTGATAATAGTGACTCTATTGTTGATAGCCGAAAGGTTCTTCAGGATAAACTAATCGAAGCAAATAAATCAGGTTTAAAATTTTATGTAGGTCCAGAAATAGAATATTATTTTCTCGATAACAATAAGGAAATTATTGAAGGAGATGATGCTGGATACTTTGATCAAACTTCTGCTGACAACAAAGGATCAAACTTAAGAAGAGAATGTGTTCTAAATTTAGAACAAATGGGAATACCTGTAAGAAGCTCTCATCATGAAGTCTCCTCTGGACAGCATGAAATAAGCTTAAAGCATACAGATGCGCTCACAATGGCAGATTCTATAGTAACTACAAGATTGGTTGTAAAGCAAACAGCCATAAAACATGGAGGATTTGCTACTTTTATGCCAAGACCTTTTGAATATTTAAATGGTAGTGGTTTACATTTTCATTTATCATTGTACGAAGGTGAAAATAATGCTTTTGCTGCAAAAAAAAGTAAATCATTGTCAAAGCTTGGAGAAGGTTTTTTAGCAGGTTTATTATATTATTCATCAGAAATGGCTTTAGTTACTAATCAATGGTTAAACTCATATAAAAGACTAATTCCAAACCTAGAAGCTCCAATTGCAGGAATGGGAAAAGAAGTAAAAATCTCTAATATTGTACGAGTTCCACATATTAACAAAGGAGACTCCGATAATTCTAGAATAGAATTTAGATTACCTGATTCAGCTTGTAATCCTTACTTAGCTTTAGCAGCTATTCTTCATGCGGGAATGGAAGGTATAAAAAGAGGTTTAGTAGTTCCCAAAAATTGGGAATCAAATATTCCAAATACCTTGTATGATGCAATTAAAGAATCTCAAAAAGGTAATTTTCTACAGGACGCTATTGGGATAGATGCATATAATAGTATAGTAATTAACAAAGAAAAAGAGTGGATAGAACACAATTTAGTTGTTACAGATTACGAGAGAGATTTTTACATGAAATTTTTATAATTTCATAAGTTTTTAAGCAACGTTTTATTTCTCAAAATTTTTACAATTTAAAACTAAAAATGAAAACTAAAGAAAAACTACTTAATAATTTAAAAAACCTTCAAACTAAAGGGTTATGTACATACCATTTAGATAAAGATGCATGCGGCGTTGGTGTTGTTGCAAACATCAAAGGGGTAAAGTCTAATAGTATTGTAAAAGATTCCCTTAAAGTATTGGTAAATCTTGAACATAGAGGCGCATGCGGTTGTGATCCTGAAACAGGTGATGGGGCAGGTATAACCTTGCAAATTCCTGATAAATTTTTTAGAAAAGAACTAGCTAAAGATGGACTTGATCTCCCGAATGAAGGAGATTATGCAACAGGGATAGTATTCCTTCCAAGAGATAAAGAAATTCAAAATCAAATTATTAATATAATTTCTAATGTATTAAATAACCAATCAACAAAAATACTTTTACTAAGAGATGTTCCTAATAATCCAAACTCTATTGGTGATTGGTCAAAAGACGCTATGCCTGAAATCAAACAGATTTTCATTGCAAATAGTGGCAATTTGAATGATGAAGATTTTTCAAGACAATTATATATTTCAAGAAAAAAAATTGAAAAAGAAATAAATAAAATAAAAAATAAAAAAAATGAAATTATTATAGATAATGAATTTTATATATGTTCTCTATCTAATAAAATTATAATTTATAAAGGATTATTAAAAACTGAACAAGTTTCAAATTTTTATATAGATCTTCAATCTTCCGATATAGAAAGTTGTTTTGGTCTTGTACACTCTAGATTTTCTACTAACACATTAGGTTCTTGGCAATTAGCACATCCATACAGAATGTTAGCTCATAATGGAGAAATTAACACTGTCAGAGGAAATAGAAACTGGATGAAGGCTAAAGAGCATAATCTAATAAGTAAAAAATTTCCTAATAATTCAGATATTTTACCCATTTGTGAAGAAGATGCTTCAGATACAGCTTCTCTAGATAATGTATTCGAACTTTTATTTCATGGAGGAAGACCAATAGAACATGTAGCTTCAATGATGATTCCTGCAGCATGGGACCATAATAAGCATATGGATAAAAAAACTAGAGATTTTTATCAATATCATGCAGGACTTATGGAGCCATGGGATGGACCAGCTATGGTCGCATTTACAGATGGAAATAAATTAGGAGCTTGCTTAGATAGAAATGGATTTAGACCTTTTAGATATACCGTCACTAAAGATGATATTTTAGTTATGTCATCAGAAACCGGCGTTTTAGAGTTGGACTCTAAAAATATAAAATTAAAATCACGAATGACCCCAGGGAAAGGTTTTTTGGTTGATTTTGAAGAAGGAAGGATTATTGATTCTGAAGAAATAATGAATAGGCTAGTTAATCAGAGCCCTTATTCTGAATGGATCAATAAAAATTCAATAAACCTAGACGAGATAGAAGAAACTCATAAATCTATACCTTTCGATGGGACAAATCTTTTAGAACAACAAGTTGCTTATGGTTACTCTAATGAAGATATTAATTTAATAATTAAACCAATGAGTGACACAGGAAGCCAACCAAATGGATCAATGGGAAATGATGCTCCTTTAGCAGTTCTATCTGACAAGCCTCAAAATTTATATTCATACTTCAAGCAATTATTTGCGCAAGTTTCTAATCCTCCCCTTGATCCTATTAGAGAAAAAATGGTTACTCAAACAAGTATTTTAGTAGGTAAAAGAGAAAATTTATTATCTGAAACTTCTGAACATGCTGAACTTCTTAAGATAGAACGACCCATAATGTTAAATGAAGAGCTAATTAAACTTTTAAGTATCAATAATAAAGGAATAAAAGCAAAAAAAATATCTACGCTTTTCGATGTAAGTAAAGGTAAAAAAGGATTTGACGAATCTCTAGAAAAAATAAAATCAGACGCAGAATTATTAATAGAAAAAGGAATTTCAATAATTGTTCTTTCAGATAGAGGAGTTGACGAAAATAATGCAATGCTACCTTCACTTTTGGTAGCAGGAACATTACATCATCACCTAATTAGAAAAAATTTAAGAGATAAGGTAGATATAATCTATGAAACAGGTGAGCCAAGAGAAGTTCATCATTTTGCGCTTTTATTTGGATATGGAGTATCTGCAATTAATCCATTCATTGCCCTTGATACTGTAAGAAATTTTTCTGATGAAAAATCTATAAGAAAAAATCTAGAAAATTTCTGTAAAGCTTCTATCGCAGGAGTATTAAAAACAATGTCAAAAATGGGAATATCTACATTACAAGGTTATATGGGTGCTCAGCAGTTTGAAGCATTAGGTATAAGTGAAAGTCTAATTGAAACAAGTTTTACTTGGACCTCTTCAAGAATAGAGGGAATTGGGAATGAAGAAATTTGTGATGACTACCTACTTTTTCATAATAATGCTTTTTCTGAATCTAAAATCCCTTCAAATCTCAAACTTGATTTAGGAGGACTGTACTTATGGAGAGGAACAGGAGAAAGGCATATGTGGTCTCCTGAAACTATTTCTTTATTACAAAAAGCATCTACTCAAAATGATGAAGATACATATAAAGATTTTGAAGAAGCTGCCAATAAAGATTATTACGGTGATATAAGTATTAGAAATTTATTAGAAATAGATTATGAAAATTCTAAATCTATTAGTATTGATGAAGTAGAAGATGAGTTGAAAATTATTAAAAGATTTGCAACAGGAGCTATATCTCTTGGTTCTATTTCTATAGAAGCACATGAAACGTTAGCAATTGCAATGAATAGAATCGGAGCTAGATCAAACACAGGAGAAGGTGGAGAAGATGAAATCAGATTTAAACCTGATCGAAATGGAGACTCTAGAAATTCTGCTGTTAAACAAGTTGCATCTGGAAGGTTTGGAGTAACAACTAACTACTTAGTTAACTCTAAAGATATTCAAATCAAGATGGCTCAAGGAGCAAAGCCAGGAGAAGGTGGAGAAATACCTGGACATAAAATTTCTGAGTATATTGCTTCAATAAGAAAGACAACTCCAGGAGTAGAACTAATATCTCCTCCACCTCATCATGACATATATTCAATCGAAGATATGGCTCAATTAATTCATGATTTAAAAAATGTTAATGAAGATGCAAGAATCCACGTTAAACTTGTTTCAGAAGTTGGTGTTGGAATTATTGCCGCAGGAGTCTCAAAAGGTAAAGCTGATGTGGTTTTGATTTCTGGATTTTCTGGAGGCACAGGAGCTTCACCTTTGTCATCTATTAGACATGCTGGTCTTCCTTGGGAGCTAGGCGTTGCTGAGACTCAACAAATTCTAGTTGAGCAGGGGCTTCGAGACATAATTACACTTCAGACTGACGGACAATTAAAGACAGGAAAAGATGTAGCTATAGCTGCAATGCTTGGAGCTGAAGAATGGGGGATAGCAACTGCATCATTGATAACAATGGGATGTATTATGCTAAGAAAATGTCATCTAAATACATGTTCAGTAGGTGTAGCAACTCAAGATCCTGAGCTGAGAAAATTATTTAAAGGAACACCTGAAGCTGTAGTAAACTATTTTAAGTTTATAACTCATAGTCTTAGAGAAGAAATGGCTAAATTAGGATTTAAGACGGTTGATGAAATGGTTGGCAGGGTTGATAGATTAAAACAAAGAAATGATATAGATCATTGGAAAGCAAAAAAAATTGATCTTTCAAGGATCTTGTATAAGCCTAAAGGAATAGAGGGACAAAAAAATTACTGTACAACATCTCAAGACCACCAATTAGATATTGCTTTAGATAATAAAATTTTAAAAGAAATCAATTTAGAAACTATTTCTTCAAAAAAACAAGAACATGATTTCAAAATAAAAAATATAAATAGGACTGTTGGGGCATTAATCTCAGGAAAGATTACAAAAAAATATGGAGAAAAAGGGATTCCAAACGATAATTTAATAATAAATTTTGATGGTTCTGCAGGACAAAGTTTTGGGGCATTTTTATCTAAAGGGATTTTCTTTAATCTTAGAGGTGATGCTAATGATTATTTTGGAAAAGGACTTTCAGGAGGAAAAATAGCAGTAAGTCCTTTTAGTAAAAACCCTGACTTTATTCCTGAAGAAAATATAATTATAGGTAATGTTGCTCTTTATGGATCTACCGGAGGAGAAGTTTATATAAACGGCAAAGCTGGAGAAAGATTTTGTGTTAGAAACTCAGCGGCAGAAGCTGTTGTTGAAGGAATTGGTAATCACGGATGTGAATATATGACTGGCGGAACAGTTGTAGTTTTAGGAGAAGTAGGAAGTAATTTTGGAGCAGGTATGAGTGGTGGAATTGCATATGTTTATGATCCAAAGTCAACTTTTATAGAAAATTTCAACTCTGAGCTTTCTGATCTTGAAGATGTTTTAGTAAAATCTGAAGATGAGAAAAAATTAATTAAATTAATAAAAAATCATATTAAATATACTAAATCTAACGTTGCAGTTAATATAATTAAAAATTGGGATGTTGAAATTAAAAATTTTAAAAAAATCATCCCAAGAGATTACGCTAAAATATTAGAGAACACATTATCTAAGCAAAGAGAAAAAATTAATGGGTAATATTTCAGGTTTTAAAAACCAAAAAAGAAAAACTGAACAAAGAAAACCAGTTGAAAAAAGAGTACAAAACTGGAAAGAAATCTACGTTCCATGGTCAAAAAAAGAAGCTGCTGTACAAGCATCTAGATGTATGGATTGTGGAGTTCCATTTTGTAATAATGGATGTCCTTTGGGAAATCTAATACCAGAATTTAATGATCTTGTTTATAACCAAGATTGGGAATCTGCATATGAAAGATTATCTGCAACTAATAACTTCCCTGAATTTACAGGAAGAATATGCCCTGCACCATGTGAAGCTTCATGTACTTTATCCATAAATAATGACCCTGTATCAATTGAAATGATTGAGAAAAATATTATTGAGAAAGCTTGGGAATCAGGATTTGTTAAACCAGAAATTCCATCTATGAGAACAAATAAAAAAGTAGCTATAATAGGATCTGGTCCAGCCGGACTTGCTGCAGCTCAACAACTAAATAGAGCTGGGCATAATATTACTGTTTATGAAAGAAGTGAAAATCCAGGAGGATTATTACGGTATGGTATTCCAGAGTTCAAGTTAGAAAAAAGCATAGTACAAAGAAGAATCGACTTACTAATTCAAGAAGGAATTGAATTCAAATGTTCTGTTAATGTAGGAATAGATATTTTAGCTAAAGAATTAAGTAATGAATTTGATGCTATTTGTCTTGCTGGAGGCTCAACGGTTCCAAGAGATTTGCCTATAAGAGGAAGAGAGTTAGATGGTATACATTTTGCCATGGATTTCCTTTCAGAACAAAATAGATGGAATGATAACCCTAAAGATAGGGATATCACTGCTAAAAACAAAAATGTTGTAATAATTGGAGGTGGAGATACTGGAGCTGATTGTTTAGGAACTTCTATTAGACAAGGTGCAAAAAGTATCACACAAATTGAAATTATGCCTGAACCTCCAGAATTTAGAATAAATAATAATCCTTGGCCAGAATGGCCAATGATACTAAGGACTTCTTCAGCCCATGAAGAAGGAGGTAATAGACAGTATAGTATATTAACAGATCATTTCTCAGGAAATAATAACCTAGAAAAACTAGTTTGTGAAAAAGTTGAGTGGGAAAAAGATATTAGTTCAGGTAAATTTAATATGAAAAAAATAGAGAATAGTAAATTTGAAATTAAATCAGAATTAGTTCTTTTAGCTATGGGATTTGTTCATCCACTTCAAGAGGGATTACTTTCTGATCTAAATGTAGTATTTGATGACAGAGGAAATGTTAAGACTGATAATAATATGATGACAAATGTCTCTAAAGTATTTTCTTGTGGCGATATGGAAAGAGGTCAATCATTAGTAGTACATGCTATAGCAAGTGGGAGATCATGTGCAAAAAAAATTGATACTTTTTTAGAAGGATCATCAAATTTGCCTGATGTCAGAGGATATTTTAGAAAATTAAAAACAAAATAATTTATGGAATTAAGATGTCTAATATTAAGATATCAATGAACCAAATAAATACTAAAGTTGGCGCTTTAGATTATAATTCTAATAAAATAATTGAAGGTATAAAAGAAGCAGAATCTAAAAACTGCGATATAGTCTGTTTTCCAGAACTTACAATTACAGGATATCCACCAGAAGATTTAGTATTAAGTAATTTATTTGTAGAAAATAATCTTTTAGCTTTAAAAAAAATAATTAAACATACTAAAAATATTACTTCTATAATAGGATTCATAGACCAAGATAAAAATGGTATTTATAACGCAGCTGCTATAATTTCTAATACAAAAATAATTGCAACTTACAGAAAAAACAAACTCCCAAATTATGGTGTGTTTGATGAAAAAAGATATTTTAGTAAAGGTAATGAAATTGTAATTCTTAAAAATAAAGAAATTAAGATAGGTATTAGTATTTGTGAAGATATATGGGAAGATTACGAAGTATGTAAAATAGAATCAGATTTAGGATGTAATGTTTTAATAAATATAAATGGTTCACCTTTTGATATAAATAAAAAAAATATTAGAGATTCACATTTGTCTAATGTAGCAAAAGATTGCAATTCTCATTTGATATATATAAATTGCATAGGCGGACAAGATGATCTAATTTTTGATGGGAGCTCATCTATATTTAATAATTTAGGAGAAAAAATAATTTCCCTTCCTAGCTTTAAAGAAAAAAACCAAACTATTAATATAGATATTTCAGAAAAAAAATATACTCCATATACTAAAAATTCAAAAAATGGATATAAGATTATTGAAAAAAATATTAATTTTAATAATTCTAATATTAATAATGTAAATAATATAAATATGAATTCTTATTCTGAGGGTTTAGAAGATATATTAAGTGCTTTAGTACTGGGAACTAAAGACTATGCAGAAAAAAATGGTTTTTCCAAATGCTTAATCAGTCTATCTGGAGGAATTGACTCTGCGCTGGTAACAGTAATAGCTTCAAAAGCATTAGGTGCAGAAAATATAAAAGTTGTAAATCTCCCTTCAAAGTATTCTTCAGACCATTCGATTACAGACTCAGAAAAACTTTGCGAGAATTTAGGACTGAATTTAATAAATATTCCAATACTAAATACTCATGAAGAATTCCTAAAAAGTCTAAATTTTTTATTTAAAGATACTGAAGAGAATAATGCGGAAGAAAATTTACAAGCTAGAATAAGAGGAAACTTTATAATGGCTATTTCAAATAAATTCTCATGGCTAGTTCTATCTACAGGTAATAAATCAGAAATGGCTACAGGTTATGCTACTTTATATGGAGATATGGCTGGTGGGTTTTCTGTATTAAAAGATGTCCCAAAGACATTAGTTTATCAGTTATCAAATTATATTAATGAAGTTTCAATTAAAGAAATTATTCCACAAAATATTATTAACAAATTACCTTCAGCTGAACTGAAGTCTGATCAATTTGATAAAGACACATTACCTGATTACGATATATTAGATCAAATTATGGAGTCATATATAGAAGAAAAAAATAGCGTAAATGAAATATTAAAAAACCAAGAAATTACAAAAAATATTTCAGAATCAAAAATATTAGAAATTTTAAGCATGATAGATAGAAATGAATATAAAAGACGTCAGTCTGCCCCTGGAATAAAGATCACTCCTTTAGCTTTTGGAAGAGATAGAAGATATCCTATTGCCTCTCAATATAAATATACTTATAGAAATTTCCCATCTTCATAGAAAATTCACATTTTTAATATAAAATTAAAATATGATAAAAAAATGTTTTTTAATAATTTTGATTTTGTTTACAATTTTAGGTTGTGATAATCAGAATTGGGAGCCAAATTTAATTACAGAATTATCAAGTGATGAAATTACAAATAGTCTAGAAAAGCACTACAGAGATATTTTTAATTCGACTTCAAAGTCTGTAGTCCAAATAAATATATTCTCTCAGGATTCAAAAGGAATTCCAATCACAAAAATTGGTTCAGGATCTGGATTTATGTGGGATAATCATGGTCATATTCTAACCAATTATCATGTAATAGAAAATACTTTGACTAGTCAATCTCCTATTGTTATTAGAACCATAGATAATGATGAATTCCCAGCAAAAGTTATTGGATGGGATTCTTATTCTGATTTGGCAATAATAAAAATTACTGAAAATTCAATAAATGATGCTATAAATGTACTTAATCCTTTAGAATTACATGATTCAGATTTGATAAATACAGGAGACATTACAATTGCAATAGGAAATCCATTTGATCAAGAGTTTACTATGACTTCAGGGATTGTAAGTGCTATTGGGAGATCTTTAGATTCAACTTTTACTCCATATAAAATACCGAGTGTAATTCAAACAGATGCAGCAATTAATCCAGGGAATTCTGGTGGCCCTTTATTGAATAAGGAAGGTCAAGTTATAGGTATTAACACTCAAATTAAAAGTTCTTCTAGGCAAAACTCTGGAGTTAGTTTCGCAGTTCCTATAAATTTAGCTAAAAGAGTAGTTCCTAGCATTATTGCAGGAGACAAACATGAGTACTCATACTTAGGAATGAATGCTTTAAATCTAGATTATGGCACAAGAATTAGGGCTGACATAGAAGAAAATTTCAAGGGTGTATTAATTCTAAATGTTCAAGAAAATGGTCCTGCAAAAAAATCTGGAATTAGAGTAGATTCATCAATAAATAGAAATGTATTAAATTTTGATGGAGATGTAATAACCAAAATCAATAATTACACAATAAATAGTTTTGAAGATTTAATATCTTACTTAGCTCTCTACACAGACCCTGGGGACATGGTAGAAATAGAGTTAGTAAGAAATTATGAATACATGATCATGGAAGTTGATTTAAAAGCTAGACCTGGAAACTGATAAGACATACACATTGCATAGTTTAGAACATTTGTGCTATATTATTGATATATTAAGTTTTGGAGAAAAAAAGTGGCAAGAAAAAAAAATAATAAAATTGAAAATGGAACATTAGATTTAACTATTGAGCAAATAGAGAAAAATTATGGAAAAGGTGCAGTCATGCGAATGAGTGAATCTTCCGAAATTGATGCTAACATTCAATTTATTCCTACAGGATCAATAGGTCTAGATATAGCATTAGGCATAGGCGGTCTTCCTAGAGGTAGAATAGTAGAAATCTTTGGAGCAGAAAGTGCTGGAAAAAGTACTTTGGCTCTATCATGTTTAGCTCAAGCACAAAAAAAAGGTGGCCAAGCAGCTTATATAGATGTAGAGCATGCTATGGATCCAGGTTATGCAAAAAAAATCGGTGTTAACAACCAAGAATTATTAATATCTCAGCCAAATTCAGCTGAAGAAGCATTAGAAATAACTGATCATTTAGTAAGCTCTGGAGCATTGGATATAATAGTGGTTGACTCGGTTGCAGCATTGGTTCCTAGATCAGAACTAGAAGGAGAAATGGGTGACTACCATGTTGGAGCACAAGCTAGATTAATGTCACAAGCATTAAGAAAATTAACAGCAACTGTTCATAAAACAAACACTACTTGCGTATTTATAAACCAATTAAGAGAAAAAGTTGGTGTGATTTTTGGTTCCCCAGAAGTAACTCCGGGTGGTAGAGCATTAAAATTTTACAGCTCAGTTAGAATAGATCTAAGAAGATCTGAGTCGATAAAAATCGGTGAAGAATTAGTTGGAAACAAAGTTAGAGTTAGAGTTGTTAAAAATAAAGTAGCTGCACCGTTTAAGAAATCTGAAATAGAAATACTTTATAATGAAGGAATCTCCAAGGAAGGAGAACTACTTGATATTGGAGTAGATAAGAACATAGTAGAAAAAAGTGGGTCATTTTATTCATTTGAAGGAGAAAGACTAGGTCAAGGAAGAGAATCTGTGAGAAAATTTCTTAAAAATAATCCTCAAATTTCACAAAAAATTGAAGATCTAATAATGAACCCAATAGAAACTGAAATACCTGACGAGCTTGATAATTCAGAAGCTCTAGGATAGAAAAATTCGTATTAAGAAATTTTCATGTAAAATCTTAATGTGGGAATTTTAATAACAATTATACTATTTGCCTTATTAGGTAGCGCATTTATTAGTGCTTCTGAAGCTTCAATCATAGCTGTAAATAAGGTACGGATAAAACACCTATCTGATCAAGGTAATAAAAAAGCTAAAGCTATCGAAAATACTTTGAATCAAAATGAAAAGTTTTTTGGAACTTTATTACTCTTTGGAAATTTACTTAATATATTAATAGCAACATTAGTAAGTGCACTAATAATCAACTTTATAGGAAAGGGGTCGGTAAATGGTGTAATAATATCCACTGCTATTTCAACTGTTCTTATAGTTACTTTTGGTGAATTAACTCCAAAATCACTTTCTACAAGAGTAGCCGATAAATGGTCACTATTAGTGATAAATATTATAAGAACTATAATGTATGTCTCAGGGCCTGCTGTGTGGGCTTTCACACTTATACCTAAATTCATAACTAGAACATTTTTAAAATCCAGTATCGAAGATAATTTAGCAGTAACTACTGGTGAGTTAAGAAAACTAATTGATATAGGTGAGGAAGAAGGAACTGTTGAGTCATCACAGGGAGAAATGCTAGAAAATATTTTTAGATTTAGCGAAACAGAAATCAAAGATATAATGACTCCTAGGCTTGAAATAGTTTGGGTAAAAGAAAATATATCAATAAGTAAATTTTTAAAATTATATAAAAAAACCCCTCATACAAGATTTCCTGTATGCAAAGAAACACTCGATGACATTGTTGGAATAATAAGTGTTAAAGATATAATGCTTTATTTATCTAATGGCAATGTAGATCAAAACAAATCAATAAATAATCTAATGAGAGAACCAATGTTTTCTCCTGAAATGAAAATTTTAGATGAACTTCTAGAAGAATTTCAGAATACTGGTAATAAAATGACATTAGCAATAGATGAGTTTGGAGATATTTCAGGAATATTAACTTTATCTAGATGTATAGAAAAAATAGTTGGTGATGTTGGTGAAGAAGGTGAAATGCCTATAAAAAAAATAATTAAATCTGGATCTGATACCTACGTAATTGACGCAAGTGTTTCAATAGACGAAATAAATGATGAAATAAAAATTGATATACCAGAAGGAAGATATGAAACCTTAGCAGGATTTATTATTGATATGTTACAAACAATACCTGAAATTAATACAAGAACTAATTTCAAAGGATATAGATTTACAATAATAGAACTAGAAAAAAATAAAATTTCTAAAGTTCAAATAAGAGTACCTTCAGGACAAGTAAAGAGAAATGTTATCAAATTCTGATCTTATTAAACACTTAAAAACACAAATCCCAAGAAAAATTGTTAAAGGTGAAGAAAAAATCATTATAGGATACTCGGGTGGTCCAGACTCAAGGTTTCTTCTAGAAATATTATTTAAAATAATTAAAAATCCAGAAAAAAATATCATTGTTTGTCATCTAAATTATAAAATTAGAAATTCTGAATCTGATTTAGATCAAAAATTAGTAGACAAAACATGCAAAAATATGAACCTAATCATAGAAAAATTTACATGTGATCTCAGTAAAGAGAAAAAAGGTATTCAAGAAAAAGCTAGAGATTTGAGATTTGAAGTTTTTTTTAAGTTATCAGAAAAATACTCCACTAAATATATCTTTTTAGGACATAATCTTGATGATCATGTCGAAACAATATTATTAAATTTAATAAGAGGAACAAATATCAAAGGATTATATGGGATAAAAAATAAGTCAACAATAAAATCTTCAGATAAAAAAATCGAGATTATAAGGCCACTTCTAAACTTAAAAAAACACGATATTTCAAAATATTGTGAAGAAAATAATTTGAAATTTAGAATTGATTCATCGAATAACTCGAATAACTATTCAAGAAATCTTATAAGAAATAATGTTATTCCTGAGTTTAAAAAAATCAATCCTAAAGTTTTGGATTCTATAGATTCACTATCTAAAGTAATTAAGAATAATTCTACTGAAAAAATACTAGATTTTGGAGAGTTTAGCGGCTTATCACTTGCTTTAGCTAAGAAAATTATTATAGAAAGACTTATTTTAGATTCAAATAAAAATATTTTTCTTAATAAAAATCATCATTTAATGATAGAAAACGTTTTATTAGGAAAATCTAAATCTGAAAATTTACCTGATGATATTATTTTTTATGAAAATAAAGGAGAATTTTTACTTAAAAAAGTACTTAAAAATCAAAAAAAAGAGATCATCAATATTAAAGTTAAAGTTCCTTCAAAAATTAATTTACCTACAGGTGAAATTTTAAAATTAAAAATAGTAAACAATACACAAAATATTAAAAAAAATAATCAAAAAAAAATATATATTAATGAAAAATACTTAGAACAAAATCTTTTTATCAGAAATAGAAAAGAAGGAGATAAAATCAGTCAACTCGATACACAAATAAAGACTAGAGTAAAAAAAATTTTATCAAATCATAAAAATAAACAAGAAAAAGAAAATGTTCTTATTTTTTCAACTGATTCAGAAATTATTTGGATTTTAGGTATTCGGCAATCAATAGATTCTTATGTTAATAAACACGACAAAAAAGCAATAGAATTAACTATACTAAAAAATTCTATTCAACCTAGAAGAAATATTAAGGCCTGACTTTCTTCCTCTTCTAGCTATAGGAGAACCATCGATTTCTTTTATATCTGCTCTAAAATTAATCTTAGCACCTCTGCCAATATAGTTATCAATTGCAAAACCAGCTACTTTAGATTTTTTGGAAACAAAGTTAGAAATATCTTCTGGAGTCATATCTCCACTAACATAAATATCGATATCATTAATGCCTTCAGATTCAAGTTTTTGAGCTATTTCATCTACTAGGTTTGGAGTAATCCCACCTCTTTCAATAGGAGTTTCAATTCTTATACCTCTTAGTTCTTTTAATGCTTTTCCTACTTGAATAGCTTCTTCTACTTCATCTTTGAAAGTATCTATTAATACAACTCTAGGAACATTTTTTTCCATATGTCTATCAAACGCCAAAGCAGCCCTAACAGTTTCTCCCATAATAAGTACTAATGAGTGGGGCATAGTACCTGAAGGAGTTGTTTGAGTTAACTTACCACCTATTATAGAACTTACAGCAGAGCATCCTCCGATATAAGCAGAGTAATCAACTTGTCCTGCCACTGAAGGATGAACAGATCTTGAAGCAAAGCTTACAACAGGTATTCCGGATGCAGCCAATACACAATTATGTGCGGCTGTTGCCCACGATGAGCATGATGTCAGCGTTCCTAGCATAGAAGTTTCATAAAGACCAACATTAGCAAACTTAGACCGAATCCTTAATATAACTTCATTTTCAGAAACTTCATTTCCTTCTTGTAAAGTCCATAGTTCACGGTCAGCTTCAGGTAAAACATGTTCTAATAAATCTATAATTTGATTTATCCCACAAACAACACCACTATTTATAGATTCAATTTCATAGGTAACAAATGGATTTAATCCTTCATTTCTTAGAATATTTAATGTTCTATGGTGATAAATCTCTGAAGTATCTCCAACAATTACAGATCGATTGATGGTTTGTTTTTCATTATTAGTCATAAGGGGTTAATTATAATATTTTATTTATTAATTTCAATCTAAGTTTTATTAATCCTATTATATCTTCAATTGCAGTAGATATAATATTTACACTTGTATTAGGGTCATCTGTCCATTTTACAGGAAGTTGATAAATACTTAAGTTTAAACTTCTAGCAATGATAATAATTTCAGTGTCAAAAAACCATCTAGTATTTGTAACTAAATTTATAGCTATAGCAATTTTTTTTCTTGAAAAAGCTTTAAAACCACATTGCATATCATCGATCTGACTAAATGGAAAGAAAAATTTTATTAATAAATTATAAGACCTAGAAGTGAACTCTCTAATTTTTTTTCTCCCAATAACATTTGAACCTTTTGATAACCTTGAACCTATAGCTATATCATATTTATTTTTAGCAATAGATTCTATCAGAGGTTTAAGATAATTTAAATCAGTAGACAAATCAATATCCATATAACTAACTATGTCTGCTTTTGATTTTGAAATTGCAAGTTTTATAGCTCTACCTCTTCCTTTTTGAGAAAGATATAAATATTTATTTACTATTTTTTGTTTAATTAATTTCTCAGAAATTACTTTTGTCTGATCAGTTGAACCGTTATCAACAATTGTAATTAGAAAATCATATTCTACAATTTTCAATACATGTAATTTGACTTTATTTAATTGCTTTTCTAAAGTTTTTGATTCATTTAATACTGGAAAAATTAATTCAACTATCATATTTAATGAGAAAAATGTCTCCTGTTAGTAAAAATCATACTTATTTTATAGCTATCTGCCCTTTCAATTACTTCTTTGTCTTTAATAGATCCTCCTGGTTGAATAATAGTTTTAATATTATTTTTTGCAGCAATATCTATACTATCTGGAAACGGGAAAAAAGCATCAGAAGCCAAAATAGAATTACTAGTAATATGATTTTTAGCTCTTGTTAGAGCTAAATTAACACTATTAATTCTATTAGGTTGACCAGAACCAATACCTAAAATAGAGTTGTCTTCAGTTATGACTATAGCATTTGATTTGATAAATTTCGTAGATTGAAATGAAAAGTTTAAATTTTCTATTAAATCTTCTGAAGGCTTAATTTTGGTTACAAAATTCCAGTTTGAAGAAAGATCTAGATCATTATCTTTTTCTTGAAATAACATTCCTCCATTGATTGTTCTAAATTCATATTTTTCATTAGTAAAATTAGAGGAAAGTAATCTTATATTTTTCTTCTTTTTTAATATTTCAAAAGCGGGTTTAGAGAAAGACGGAGCTATAATTACATCGTAGAAGGTTTTTGATATTTCCAAAGCAGTTTCTAACTCTAATTCTGAATTTAGACCTACTATACCTCCAAAAGCTGAAATTGGATCACCCTTTAAGGCTCGCTTGTAAGCTTCAAGTTGATTTGTTTGATATGACAATCCGCAAGTATTAGTATGCTTTACAATACTCACACATTTTTCAGGAAAAGCATTTGAAGCAACAAAAGCGGCATCCGCATCTAAATAATTCAAATATGACATTTCTTTACCATGTAATAATTTAGCATTGGCTACTCCTTGATTATTATTAGTAAATAAACCTGAAGATTGGTGTGGATTTTCTCCATATCTTAGATCTTTTATCTTGTACTGTTTAATATTAATAGAATCAGGAATATTCTGAATAATATCATTATTGAAATAATTAAAAATTTTTTTATCATAATCAGATGTTATTTTAAAAACTTTTGTTGCTAATTTTTTTCTGTATTTTTCGTCAATTTCTTTTTTTACAAATTTTTCTAAAAATAACTCATAATCTTTAGGATCAACCAATACAGCTACTTTGGAGAAATTTTTAGCAGCAGCCCTTAACATTGATGGTCCTCCAATATCAATATTCTCAATAATTTCTTCTGGAGAAGAATCAGGATTTTGTAAAACTTCTTCAAAAGGATAAAGATTATTAATCACAAAATCAAAAGGAGTAATATTAAATATTTTTAGATCAGATAAATGTTTTGGGTTTTCAGTATCCGCAAGTATTGCTCCATGAATTTTTGGATGAAGAGTTTTAACTCTTCCTCCAAGAAATTCTTTTTGACCAGTTAATTCTTCAACAGAAATAACATTAATTCCTAAATTTTTAATATAATCTAATGTACCACCTGTAGAATAAATATCGCATTCAGCAGAATCTAAGGTTTTGCATAGTTTATCTAATCCATCTTTGTTATAGACACTAATTAATGCTCTCATCTAATCTCCTATTTATTCTATGATTACACTAGATTTTTGATTTAAACTTTTTTCTTGAATTTCACCTAATATCCAAGAGTTTTTACAGGTACTTAGTATTTTTTTTGAATGAATTGGATCTACTACAAGTACAATACCAACACCCATATTGTATACATCAAACATTTCGTTTTCATCAACATTACCATGTTGCATGATATATTTAAATAAATTTGGAACTTCCCATGAATTTTTTAGGATTTTAGCAGAAAGATTATCATTAAATATTCTAGGTAAATTTTTATATAAACCTCCTCCTGTAATATGTGAAATACCTGATATCAAATTAAATACAGGATCTATAGTCGTAAGATATTCTCTATGAGGTTCAGCTAATAATTCTCCTAAATTTTTTTCTTCATCATAAACCTTAGAACTTAATATACTTATATCTTCATCTATATTAAAAATTGATCTAACAAGAGAGAATCCATTCGTATGTAAACCACTAGACGGAAGAGCAACTAGTAGGTCACCTGCTTTTATATTATCTTTAGTTTTTAAATTTTCCTCTAAAACATTTCCTACCATAAAGCCAACCACATCATAGTCATTTTCATTATAAACACCAGGCAAGGTAGCTGTTTCTCCACCTATAATTGCGCAATTTACATTTTGACAAGCTTCTGAAATACCATCTACTATATCTAAAACTACATTTTCATCTAGCTTCCCAAAAGCTAAATAATCTAAAAAATATAATGGATGCGCTCCCTGAGGGATCAAATCATTTATACAGTGATTTACTATATCCATCCCTAAATTTTTATGTAGTCCAATTTTTGCAGAAACTTTAACTTTAGTACCAACTGAATCTGTAGTAGAAACCATTATAGAATTTTTCTTGAAGTGTTTTGTAGAAAACAGACCTCCAAATCCATCCGAGTTATTTATAACATTCGAGTTATGAGTGATATTTATTTTCTCAACAAGTTTATCTTTAATAAAATCTGATTTACTTAAATCAACACCAGCACTTTTATATGTAAATTTATCTACCATAATTAATTTTTTTCTTTTGTTTTCTCTAAATGAAATTTGTCAAAATCTAGCTGTACAGGAATTGGATATTCTCCAGTGAAACAAGCCCGACAATATTCATTATCATTAGATTTTACTGAATCTAATAAATTCTTCATACTTAAAAAACCTAATGAATCTGCTCCAATTATTTTTCTAATAGATTCTATTTTATAGTTATTAGCAATAAGTTCTGAAGAAGATGCCATATCTACCCCAAAAAAACATGGAGAGATAATTGGTGGAGAAGAAACTCTCATATGAACTTCAGCAGCGCCAGAATCTTTAAGTAATTCAACTACTCTTGAAGTAGTCGTTCCTCTTACTATTGAGTCATCAATAAGAACTATTTTCTTATCTCTAATAACTTCTTTCAAAACATTAAATTTTGCTTTTACTCCCAATTCTCTAATTTTTTGATTAGGCGATATAAATGTTCTTCCTACATACCTATTTCTGATTAATCCTTCTGTGTAAGATATTCCACTTTGCTTAGCATAACCAATTGCAGCAGGTATAGCTGAGTCAGGTACTCCAACTACTATATCTGCATCTACAGGATGCTCTTTAGCAAGACTTTCCCCCATTCTTACCCTAGATTCATAGGCAAGTTGACCATTTATCAGAGAATCTGGTCTAGAAAAATATATTTGTTCAAAAATACACATTTTATGATTTTTTGGTTTTGATGAGAAAATTGAGCTTTTTATACCATCTTTATTTATTACTATTGTTTCTCCATTTTCTATTTCTCTTACAAATTCAGCTCCTACATGAGCAAGTGCTGAAGATTCTGAAGCAAGAATCCAAGCATTATCCATTTTCCCAAGGCATAACGGTCTAATTCCTAGAGGATCTCTTACTCCAATAAGTTCATCTTTAGTCATAAATACTAAAGAAAAGGCCCCTTTAATTATTCTCATACAATAATTAGATCTTTCAAGCCAATTTTTCCCCACTGCATTAGCATACATATGAGCAATAACTTCAGAATCAGTGGTGGTTTTATAATTAATATCTAAGTGGCCTAAATGCGATTTTTTAAGTTCTTTAGCATTAATTACATTCCCATTATGACCAAGAGAAATTTGTCCATTTATACCATTTACTAACAAAGGTTGAGCATTTTCTATAGAATCTAATCCAGTTGTAGAATATCTAGTATGACCAATTCCTAAATCACCTTGTAACTCAGACATTTCAAATTGCTCAAAAACATTTGCAATTAACCCAAGACCTGTTTTCTTAAAAATTTCTGTATGTTCAGTGGTAGAAATCCCTGCACTCTCTTGGCCTCTATGCTGTAGAGCAAATAAACCTAAGTAAATAGATTCTGCGACTTGTTCATCAGGATTAAAAATCCCAAATACACCGCATTCTTCCCTTGGAGATTCTATAGCCATTAATTATTATTATTATTTGTGTTGTAAAACCTATTACAATGGTTACATTTTCATGAAGATTTATAAAGTGTATATATACTAATTTTTAATCTTTTTAAATGAAAAAAAATCTTATTTATTTATTTTATTAAATTATAATAAAAATAAATATTATGAAAAAATTTCTTCTTACAGCTAGGCCTAAGCAAATACTAAAGAACACAATATTATTTATTCCTCTTTTTTTCACATTAGATAGCTGGATAAATTTAAATATAAATGAAATTCAAGACTTATTTAAAAATAGCTTGTTCTCATTTTTTGTATTTATTTGCTGTTCAACCATTGGTTATCAAATAAATGATTTAATAGATAAAAATTTTGATAAAAAACATAAAATTAAAAAAAATAGACCTATAGCAAATGAAGAGATTAATAATTTAGAAATATTTTTATTTATTTCAATTTTATTTATTATAGGAATTATTTTTTCTATTTTAGTAAGTAAAAATATAATTATACTTTTTTTTATTTATATTTTTACAAGTTTACTTTATTCAATATTTCTTAAAAATATTATTATTTTAGATGTTATTACTATTACTTTTTTTTATATTATAAGAATGCTTGGAGGAACTTTTGCCATTGGATATGATGTGTCTATTTGGTTATTTATTCTTACTTTTTTTCTTTCACTTTTTATCATAATAATCAAAAGAATAAGAGAATCTGAAAAAGGTTTAATTTATAGAAATAAAAATCTAAGTAAATTTTATTCTAAACCTTTTTTTTCAAAAATTATTTTTTCCCTTTATATATCAAATATAACTATATATTTTTTATACTCTACCTCTGAAATATTAAGTGCTCAAAGAAATTTATTTTTCATAATTTCTAGTTTGTTTTTTACTCTTGGAATAACTAGATACTATTTTATAATTCAAAAGAAAAAATCAGGAGACTTCCCTGAAGATATAATAATCAGAGATTTTTATATCTTAATACTAATAATTCTATTTATAACTTCGTTGTTTATAAGTAAAATTTTACATTAGAATTTTAGAATTGATGCTTTTAAGTCCTTCATATTCTGTACTTTTAGAAGCTATTTTAGAAGCTTTTTCTCCTGCAATTATTAGATTTTTAGTTTTAAAATAAATAGTAGAAAAAACTGCAGCATAAATATCTCCTGCACCCAAAGTGTCTATTGGATTAGTTATCTGTGCGTCTATTCTTAAAATTTGTTTATTATAATAAATAGTCGATCCATGTTTTCCGTTAGTAATAACTAATATTTTCGCTAAATCTATTAATTCGTTTATGGTGATTTTAGCTGAAGAAACTTCTTCTTCAGAAAAAAAAATTATATTAAAAAATGGTAATGATTTTATAATTGAAAAATCATGTGATATTTTTTTATTATTATTTTTTCTAATCCAACCTTGAGGTAAGGATATAAAAAAAGTATCCCTATTACTATTCACAATTTTATTAGCATCAGGAATTTTTATTTCATCCATGACTGGTGTAAAAAAAACTAAATCTGAATGAATTTTTTTTTCCACAATTGAATTCAAATCTAAGACTGATGCTTTTGATTCTAAGATTTGAATTCTTAATGAATCTTTATAAAAAGTATTAAACTTTGTGGTTGAATTCATATTATTTACCGTAGTAATAATTTTAGAATCAAAATTTCTTATTGAATAATCTTTACCAAATGAAGAAATAACTTTAATCTTTTCACATCCCATTAAAGATAAAGTATTAGCAACAAAAGTTACAGGACCTCCAGGTTGATAAATATTACCATCTAAAATATCTATTGAAGGATTTCCTATAACCAAAGTTTTAAACATTTTAATCTATTGGATTTATGACTACTTTTCTTTGTAATCCTTCTCCTCTGCTTTGAGTATCAATTTGATTATTATCAGCAAGTGTCATATGGATAATTCTTCTATCTGATGCAGACATTGGTTCTAAACTAATTCTTTTTCCTGTTTTTATAACTTTTTCTGCAGTATTACTTGCAATTGAAGCTAATTTTTCTTTTCTCCTTAGCTTATAATCTTCCACATCAATCATTACATTAGCTCTTTTATCTAAATTTTTACTAGCAATCAATCTAACAAGATATTCTATAGAAGATAAGGTTTCACCTCTTCGTCCAATAAGCAGACCTGAATCTTTACCTTCTAATTCAAATACTATTGAACCTTCTTCCATTTGATCTCTAACATAAACATCAGTATCTAAGCCCGTAGAATTTATTATATTACTTAAAATTTTTCCCACAGCTTCTTCAACTTCTGGATCTTTTTCTGTTGGAATATTTTCATCTATTTTTCGTTCTATCTTTTTTTTAGGAAATGACTTTTTTACAGTCTCTCTTTTTTGCGGAGGCTTCCTTTTATTTTGATTTCTAGCAACCTTAGGTTTAGCTATTTTTTTGGGTGCTTCATCTTCATCTGATACAGCATCAATAGGCTGACCTATTATATATACTTCTATTTCAGCTGGATGTCCTCCCAAACCTAAAATACCAGTTCTGCCCGTATCAATTATTTTAATTTCTAGGTTTTCTAGATCTTGTTTTAGAGTTTTTAGGGCTTCTTCTGTTGCTTCTTCTACTGTTTTCCCTTTGAATATCCTTGGATTCATTATTATCCTCCTTATTATTTATTTCTTCTATTTGTGTTTCTTTACTTAGTTTTTGATTATTAAGTTTTTCCAAGTATTCTCCTCTTGATTGATCTGTACCAAAATATAATTTACCAAACAACATAAGTGGTTGTTTTCCCCCTACAAAATATTGGATTATTATCCCCATCAGATTAGAAAAAAATATATATACAGCTAATCCTGCAGGAAATTGCCATGTGAAAATACCAAACATTATAGGCATCATCCATAACATCATTTGCTGTGTTTGTTGTTGCCTGGGATCTGTAGAAGGCGATGTGGTAAATTTTTGTTGAATAAACATTGAAAAACCAACAATTAAAGGCAAAGCAAACTGCCACGGTGTAGGAGCAAATTGTACAAAATCTACTAAATCAATACCTAAAAAATTACTATTAAAAGGTACTTTAGATATAGAAAAATTCCAAGAGTAAAAATATTTAGAAAGATCTACAAATCCTTCAGGAGAAGATGGAGCACTTTTTAAAATTGCTCTATATAAGCCAATCCATATTGGCATTTGTATAATTAATGGCCCTAAACAGCCAACTGGATTTACACCAGCCTCTTTATAAAGGCCCATAGTTTCTTGTTGGATTTTGTGCCTAGTTTGTGGAGTTTTATTCTTATATTTTTTTTGGATAGCTTGTAATTGGGGTTGTAACTCTTGCATTTTTTTCATTTGCTTAGTTTGTCTTACAGTTAATGGTATTAAAATGAACCTAATTAATACCGTAAATGAAATTATAGAAAGACCTAGATTATCTCCAAGTACATCATAAAGTAATGCAAGACTATTAATCATAGGCTTCATAATTATATTATTCCAAAATAGGCTAAATATATTCAAAATATTCCTTAATTCTAATCACAAATTTTTTCTTCATTTAAATCTAAACAATAATACATATCTCTATTTTTTAATTTAAAAAATAACAGCTCACTTTTTTGAGTATGAATAATTAAATTACTTTCATTAATTAATGGTGAACTATATAGTTTTTTATCAGTAGGATATCGACCTAAACTTGTACCTAAATCAAAGGGGTCATTATTAATGATTTCAATTCCATTTTTTTCAGTTGGTATAAGAATATAATTATCACTATCAATTTGTAATTTTTTAGGATCACCTACAATTATTTTGTCTGTTGAAAAACTTTCTAAAATTTCATGTTTATCAATATCAATTAAAAAAACATCTCCGTTAATAGTAAAAACATAAACTTTATCCAAATAAAACAACGGACTAGAAATCATCCAGTTTTTAATATTTACTTTTTTATTATCTTGTAGATTATTTATATTTATTGTGTAAAATTCACCTGAAACATCAGAAAGAAATATCTTATTTGATGAAAAATGTAATTTAGAATTTATAGCGTGGGGTAATTGTATTGAATCAATTAAAATCTCATCAAATGAATTATTAGAAAAATCTTTTATTTTATTAGCATCAAATACATATAACATTCCACTTAACGTTGCTATAAAAACCATATCATTATATAAATATGTTCCACTCCATACTTCTCCAGAAATAGGAATTTTACCTATAATAGATCCTTTGCTTTGATCGTTTAAAGAAATTAGATAAATGTCACTAGTAGTTAATTCTTGATTATTTTCTTGTTTCTTAAGAGCTGTAACAAGTAATAAATCTTTATATAAGCCAATTTTTGGACTAATTTTAGACGGAATATTTTTTTGCCAAACTAGTTCTCCATTAGATTTTTCCAATTCATAAATCTCACCTTCACAGCTTTTACCCTTACAATCAAAACTAGCATTTATTACAGAATTTCCATAAAGAATTGGATCAGAATATGAAGTTCCTCTAGAATCTTTAGGATATGTCCAGTTAATACTTGGAACACCATCATTGGTAATTATATTAAAAAGTTTACCTTTATTTGAAGAAACATATAAACTATCATTTTCAGAATCTAAGATTACATTTGACCATCCTCCTTGATGAGAAAAGTTTGTACAAGAAATAAATCCAAAAAAAATAATTAACAGGAAAAAAGTATTAAACTTTTTCGGAATTTTAATAAAAGAAATATTAAATTTAAAAATACTTTTCAATGGAATTAAAGAACATTTTCCAAGTCTAATTATAGAAAGAAAAATACCAATAAAAACACCTTTTTCTTTTATTACATTCTTAGCATAATCTGAGCAGGTCAAAGAATAGGAACATTGAGAAGATATATAAGGTGAAATTGACTGTTTATAAATATAAAGTAAAAATATTGCTACTTTCTTTAAAATAAGCTCAATTATATCTATTGGAGAATTTATATTTCTCAAATTATTTCCCTATAAATCAAATTTTTTTTCTAAAAAAGATTTATATTTAGAAAAATTAAAATTTTCTATTTTTGGATTTATGTATATTAATACCCATAAACCATTATTTTCAGAATTACTTAAGTAGTTACTAAATACTTCAGAGAACAAGTGCCTTAATTGTCTTCTAATTTTATTTCTAAAAACAGCTTTTCCTGTTTTTTTACTAATTTGAAATCCAATTCTAAAGTCATTTTTAGTTTTATTCAAAGTAGTAATAGTAATTAGATTAAAACTAGCTTTTTTACCAAATCTTTTAATTTCTACAAATTCAGCTTTTGTATTTAGGCTTTTAACTTCCAATAGCTTTTTATACTGTAAGTCTTGTTCGACCCTTGTTTCTTCTTCTGGCCAAAACTCTTCTTCCGCTAGCAGATCTCATTCTTGATCTAAAACCGTGTACTCTAGCTCTTCGTCTATTTTTAGGTTGATAAGTTCTTTTTGGCATTTTCTAATTCTTCGATATTATCTTTTATTAACTTAATATTATCAAAAATAATCAAATAAAAAGTTGTTTCTTCATAAAAACATCAATTTAAGAAAGCAATTTATTAGAAATCAAGTTAAAATAGAGTGATACGAATTTTCTGGGGGCGCAACATTGGCTATAGAATCTGATACTAACTTAAACAGTCAGGAAAACGAGCTTGGGCCGGATCTAGATAATCTGGGTGAGGCTTTTCAATATTATGTACAAAGCTCTTCTAGAAAACTAACTAATGTAGCCCAACAAGAAATCGGCAGAATGGTTCGATGGCTTGGTTCTGAAAGAAAAGTTGAAACTATAACCCCATCTGAAGTAGGAATATACTCCGATGAGTTTGCGAAGAGATCAAGCACTGATACTGGTGCAAAAAAAGTAGCTGACATTAAAAAATTTCTTGCATTTTTAAGATCAACAGAATTAACTCAGACTAACTTAGCTTCTCATCTTAGGATGAAAAAATCTAATGTTGGTAAGATAACAAAAAAATTGGAATCAACTAGAGTCGAAGAAATCAATTTAACTGAAGCTGGTTATAAAGACTATGAAAAACAATTAAAAGATTTTAAATCTGAAAGACCATTTCTTGCAGATGAAGTTAGAAAAGCTGCTGCAGATGGAGATATTAGAGAAAATGCACCACTAGATGCAGCTAGAGAAAAAATCGAAATGGTTAATTCTAAGATTTTTGAAATTGAAGCTATTCTTAAAGTTGCTAATATTATAGATAACAGAGCTGCAGGTGACAGAATTGTAATAGGATCCAAAGTGTCAGTTAAAAATCAGGAGAGTGAAAATAACTATGAATATCAGTTAGTTGAAGCAAATGAAGCCAATCCTTTAATTGGTAAAATATCTAGTGTTTCTCCTGTTGGATCTGCTATCCTAGGTAGAAGACTGGGTGATGAAGTAACTGTAAGTACTCCTAGAGGAGAACAGATTTACACAATAGGTGATATAAAATAAATATTGAATGACCTCTACCAAAGAAAAATCTAATAATCTAATCAAATCTGATTTAGAAAACGAGCTTAAAAAAAGTATTCAAGGTGAAGTAAAATTTGATGATATTTATCGTCAAATGTATAGCACAGACGGATCAATATACAGTATGACTCCAATAGGAGTAACTCTCCCTAAAAATGCTGATGATGTTATTGCAATTATAGATATATGTAATAAAAGTAACACAGCAATTTTGCCACGTGGAGGTGGCACAAGTCTCTCTGGTCAAACTGTTAATTCTGCAGTAATTATAGATTTCTCAAAATACATGAATAATGTTATAGAAATAAATCCTGAAGAAAAATATGTAATAACACAGCCTGGAATAACTATAGATAACTTAAACCAAAAACTTAAGCATCTAAATCTTCACTTCACTCCAGATCCATCTACAAAATCTAGGGCAAATGTAGGAGGAGCTATGGGAAATAATTCTTGTGGAGCTCATTCCATAATTTATGGAAAAACAGTTGATCATGTAAGAGAAATGGAAGTTATTCTATCTGATAGTTCTAAAGCTTATTTTGAAGAAATTTCAGGAAAAGTTCTTGAAGATAAAATTTCTCTTTCTAATCTTGAAGGTAAAATTTATAGAGATGTAATGAGCTTATCTTCAAAATATTATGATGAAATCAATAATAAATACTCAAAAGTTAATAGAAGAGTTGGTGGATATAATTTAGATTTATTTCGTCCAAATTCTAACAAGATAAACCTTGTAAATATGATGGTTGGTTCTGAGGGAACTTTAGCTGCTGTAACAAAAGCGAAGTTAAATTTAGAGCCAATTCCTGAATTTATAGGTTTAGCAATTTTACACTTTAAAGACTTAATAGAATCAATGGAAGCCACTGTCGCCACCTTAGAAGAAGGTCCTGCTGCTGTAGAACATATTGGGAATATGATTATTACTCAAGCTAAACAATCTCTAGGGTTTGCTAGAAATCTTGATTTTTTACAAGGGGATCCTACTGATATTTTAGTAGTTGAAATGAATGGTAATTCTCCTAATGATGTAAAAGATAAAATAGAAAAATTATCTAATAAGATGAAAAGATTAAATCTTACATATGCGATAACAAAAATCTTTGATCCTATTCAACAATCTAAGGTTTGGGCTATGCGTCAAGCAGGTTTGGGATTAATGATGAATATTCCAGGAGATAAAAAACCTATTCCTTTTGTTGAAGATACTGCAGTCTCTCCAGAAAAATTACCTGAATATGTAAAAAGATTTGATGAAATAGTTAGAGCTAATGGTACTGAAGCCGGTTACTACGGTCATGCCGCAGAAGGATGTCTTCACATTAGGCCTACAATTAATTTAAAGAATAATGAAGGCATTGAAAGAATGATAAAAATATCTGATGAAATATCAGATTTAGTAAAAGAATTTGATGGTTCATTAAGTGGTGAACACGGTGATGGAATTGTTAGAGGTGCTTGGTCTGAAAAAATGTATGGGCCAAAGATAATTGATTCTTTTAGAGAATTAAAAAGTGCATTTGATCCAGAAACTATAATGAATCCAGGTAAAATTTTTGATACTCCTAAAATGGGAGATAATTTACGGTATGGAACAGCTTATAAATTAAAAAAAATTGACACAGTTCTTGATTTCTCTGTCGAAGGAGGTTTTGAAGGTGCTGTTGAAAAATGTATTGGAGTAGGTGCTTGTAGAAAACTAAATGCAGGAGCAATGTGCCCTTCTTACATGGCTACACGTGAAGAAGTACACTCTACAAGAGGTAGAGCTAATGCTCTAAGAGGTGTTTTGTCTGGATCTCTTAATGAAGAATTTCTAACAAATAAAAAAATGCTTGAAGTATTGGATCTGTGCATAGAATGTAAATCTTGTAAATCAGAATGTCCTGCAAATGTAGATATGGCAAAAATAAAATATGAATTCTTAAATAACTATTACAAAAAGAATAAAGTCCCATTAAGATCCAAACTAGTTGGTAGTGTCCCTAAATTATATAAGTTAATATCTGGGCCTCAAGCAAATTTATTTAATTTAGCTAATAAACTTCCTTTCTCTAAAATTATTACTGAAAAAATAATTGGAATTGATAGAAAAAGAAAAATGCCTAATATTAGTACCTATACTTTTGAATCTTGGTTTAAAAAAAGAAATATTAATTCATCAAAATCTAGAGGAAAAATACTTTTTTTCCATGACACTCATATTAACTATATTCATCCAGAAGTAGGTAAATCTGCAGTAAAAGTATTGGAAGCTGCAGGATATGAAGTGGAAATAGCTGATAGAAAATGTTGCGGAAGAACAATGATTTCCAAAGGCTTATTAGATCAAGCTAAAAAAAATGTAGACTATAACACTGACCTTTTATACAAATATGTAGAAAAGGGTATAAAAATTGTAGGAGTTGAGTCTAGTTGTGTATCTGCTATGCAAGATGAATTTCCAGATCTTGCAGATAATAGAACTCATGCTAAATTAATTGCTGAAAATACTTTTACAATACAAGATTTATTAGTTCAGATAAAAAACGATGGAGGGCAACAAATAAAATGGAAATCTTTAACTAAAGATTTATTACTTTTTGTGCACTGCCATGAAAGAGCACTAGATGGTACTAATAATTCATTAGAATCCTTAAATTTACCTGATAAATTCCAAGCCAAGCTTATTGATGCTGGATGCTGTGGTATGGCTGGTTCATTTGGAATGGAAAAAGAACACTATGATATTTCAAAAAAAATGGCAAGTGATAGACTTATACCTGCTATAAATAATTCAGAAAAAAATCAAGAAATTATAGTTACAGGAATTTCATGTCATGATCAGATTAAAGATCTTTCGAATAAAAATCCTAAATATCTCATTCAAGTATTAGCTGAAGCAGTTGATAGCTAATAATTATTTGTATTAGCTAACTGTCCACACCCAGCACTAACTTCAATTCCTTTTTCCATTCTCAATGTTGAAGGAACTCTAAATTTTTTCAAAATTCTTTGAAAATCTAAAATTACATCTTTGTTAGATCTTTTATATTCAGAATCAATTGTAGGATTAACTGGAATTAAATTTACATGACATAACATATTTTCGAGTAATAGACCTAACTTTTTTGCATGTTCAGGTGAATCATTCTGTCCCTCTAATAAAACATATTCAAAGAAAATTTTTCTGTTAGTTTTTTCAATATATTTTTTACAAGCATCAATCAGCATTTCAATAGGATATCTTTTATTTATTGGAACTGTCTCTGTCCTGGTTTTATTGTCTGGAGCATGAATAGATACAGCTAAATTAATTTGAATTTCTTCATCTGCAAGTTTTAAAATTTGAGGGACCAAGCCTACTGTAGAGATAGTAATATTTCTTGCTCCAAAATTAATACCTAGGTCATCATTTAAAGATTTTATAGCCTTAATTGTATTATCATAATTTGCTAAGGGCTCGCCCATACCCATAAAAACTATATTTTTTACACCTTTATAAGATTTTTCTGGATTTTTTAATTTTGAATCAAAAAATCCTTCTTTTTCTAAATTTTTATAATACATAACTTGAGAAATAATTTCACCGGACGTTAATTGTCTAGTAAATCCTTGCTGACCAGTTGCACAAAAAGTGCACCCTAAGGCACATCCGACTTGGCTAGAAATACAAATTGTTTTTCTAGGTTTTCTATGATTATCTGAAGGATAATTCATTAATACTGTTTCAATTACTTTTCCATCAGGCAACTTAAATAGACTTTTATAAGTTGATTTATCTTTAGAAATAATATTATTAATCTCAACTAAGCTTCCTATATAAAAATTAAGCGCCAAAAATGAAATTAAATCTGAAGAAATATTAGTCATTTCATCAAATTTTTTTACTTGATTTTTATATAGATATCTCCAGATTTGAGATGTTCTATAAGTAGGAAAATTATTTTTCTCTAAAAGTGAGTGGATTTCTAACTTAGAAAAATTATAAATATCGTTCATTTTTAGATCAATTAATATTTGTTTAACATTAATAAATTATCATATGTTAATATATATAAAAAGAAATAAAACTTCAAAATATGTCAAATAATTTAATAGATCAAATAGATTCTAAGCAAGTAATCCTTAATACAGTTGACTTGAGTGTTTTTTATGGCCAAACAAAGGCAGTAAGCAATGTTACATTTAGTGTTCCTAGAAATAAAATAATTGCACTTATAGGCCCTTCAGGATGTGGAAAAAGTACCTTAATAAGATGCTTTAATAGGATGAATGATTTAATACCATCAGCAAAGGTATCTGGTTTAGTTGAGTATAATGGAAATTCTATTTATTCTGACCAAGCAGATCCAACTGATATTAGATTTAAAATTGGTATGGTTTTTCAAAAACCTAACCCTTTTCCTAAAACTATTTTTGAGAATGTAGCTTTTGGGCCAAAAATCAATGGTTTCCCTAAAAAAGATATTGAAGAAATAGTTTTTAACTCTTTAAAAAAATCTGCTCTTTGGGATGAAGTAAAAGACAGATTAAATGATAACGGGCTAGATCTTTCTGGAGGGCAACAACAAAGATTGTGTATAGCAAGAGCATTGGCAGTTAATCCTGACATAATATTAATGGATGAACCCGCATCGGCTTTAGATCCTGTATCAACCTCAAAGCTAGAAGAGTTAATTCAAAATCTTTCTAAAAATGTAACAATAATTATAGTAACTCATAATATGCAACAAGCAACTAGAATTTGTGATTATGCTGCTGTAATGATGGCAGGGCAAGAAAGAATTGGAGAGCTCATAGAATACGGTACCAATGATTCTGTTTTTGGAAATCCAAAGGATAAAAGAACAGAAGATTATGTTACAGGAAGGATAGGATAATAATGGTAAGAAAAGAATTTTCTAGTGAATTAGAAAAACTTGAAATAGAAATTAAGTTGATGGCTTCACATGTTGAAAACTCCATAGAAAAATCTATACATTCACTTCTTGAGCAAGATATGGATCTTGCGGATAAAGTTATTGCAGGCGATGACATAATAGATGATATGGGTGCTGAACTTGAAGTCTTATGTATCAATTTAATTAGAAGACAAGCCCCCTTAGCTGGAGATCTAAGAGAAATAGTTTCTTGTATGTACGTTATTGAAGAACTAGAGCGTATAGGAGACTATGCCGAAGGTATAGCTATATTAACAAAAAGAATTGGAATAATACCTCTGCCAACAGACTTAGTAATTATTCCTCAAATGAGTATTAAATCTATAGAAATGCTTAGGTTAAGTACAGAAACTTTTTTAATAAAGAATCCAGAGGATGTTAAATCTAGATATAAACAGCTCAAGTCAGACCATAAAAAAATTGGCGATTTAAGCAAGGATGTGCGATCTGCATTAATTGAACTAATGAAGAAAAAACCTGCAGAAATAGAGCGTGCAACATACTTACTATGGGTTGCTCATAATTTAGAAAGAATTACAGATAGATCTATAAATATTGCAGAGAGGTCTATGTTTTTAGTAGGGAATTAATAATATATAAAATTCCCATTAAACCACAAAATGCCTTAGAGAATGCTAAGTCACTCTTTAAGCCATTTTATGTTTGAGGGGTAGTAGAGGAAAGAGAGAGGTATTTACTCTCCTCTAAATATATAAACTAGTTCTGCATAGAAACTAATTGTGAACTTTTTATTATACTTTGGTTCCTTAATTCTAATACAAATTTTTGCTTCTCTGTATTTTCTTTTGTAAGAACCCTATTAACAGTTCTGGTAGAAATTTTAAGTATTGTAGCAATTTTTTTATTACTCAAATTTGTTTTTTTCATACTAAATATTAGAGTATTTCTATTAATTTTAGATTTAGAGTTATCTAATATAGGATCATCATATTTACAAAGAGGTAAAGGGCAACTTAAGCAACTATTAGAGTACTCGCATCCATCATCATAAATAACTTCTTTATTTGAAAAGGCATTATCTTCAATCATTGTCATATTTTTTCTCCTTATAGGTGAGTACAATTCTCAGAAATATAAAAATATTGCTGAGAATATTTATTTTTAATAATATTTAGCTTAACTAAGGCATCAGTTTTTTTTGCATATTCTTCTTCTATACCTATATTTTCAAGTAATAAAAATTTTGGCTTATCATTTATCTGATTAGAAAATATGTATTTAGAATTATCATAGGAAACTTCATTATGATTTTTAGAAAAAAGAAAATTAAAGTTCTTAAATTCATTGATTTTATTTATCATTTTCAACACACCTGGATATAAACATTCAATTATAGAAGAACTAAATACTGCAGAAACAGCATCTTCCTGTTTGCCCTTAACAAGGGTCCAAATTCGTAAATCATTCATTACATCATGCCAACAATAAAAACACTCTATACCTATTTCATATTCACATTTATTTTTGTTTATTATATTTGAAGCTATAGATCTTATTAAATTATTATCGTTTAGGTTAGATCCCTTTGTTTTATCAAAAATAGTCTCTGAAAATTTTGTAATCATAAATACTCCTTAATTAGAACATATGTTCATATTAGAACAAGTGTTCTAATTAAGTCAAGCGTATTAATTACGAGATAATTAAGTTTTTATCAACTTGTCTATTAGGAGATCTTGGTAATAATTTATTATTTAGTTTAATTGACCATCTTCATATAACTTCAAAAAGCTTTCTATTTCTTTAAAATCTAAGCAACTATATTCTTTGATGATTTCATTTTCATTATAAAATTCTTCAGTTAGTACATCATAGGCTTCAAATACTACTCCAACTTTCATAAATAAAGTAATAAAAGGTTCTAAAAACTTATCAATACTTATCTCTAGTTGATCATTACTTAAAATAACCTTTTGTTTTCCATATATAGTCATAACTTTCTCATAATCATATTCAATTTGATCATTTGAATTATCAGAAAGTAAAGCTTTAGAGGTAATATTAGCTATAAGTAGTTCTAGAAAATTTAAAATTGTTCCAGCCACCTCAAGTAAATCTTCTGTAAGATCATCATTACTAAAATCTAGTATAGGCATTTTTTCATCTAATAGCCTCTTATATTTCAGAAAATCTTTATACCCAAATTTTAATTTAGTATCAGTTCCATACTGCATATCATCTTGATTTAGCTTGCAGTAAGTTTTAAGTTCAAATATTTCTGGTTTTATATCCATCCCATATTCTTGAGCATCAATAATTAATTCATCAAATTGTTTTGGATTGAGATCAAGTTTTTTCATCAATGAGGTTTCTTCGGGTAAAAAGCCTGTTCTGTTTAGATTAATCCTCATGTATCTATTAAGTTTATTTATTAGTAGCAGATCCATAATTTTCTAGTTAAAATATTTTAATTAAATTATAGATCTATTTCATAAGGCTTAAGTCTCTAAATTAGAGATTTATGGGATTATATCTCCAAACTGCCACTACCTTACCTAAAATGCTTATATCACTAGAAGGATAAAAAAAAGGATCCATCAAAGGGTTTTCAGGCTGAAGTCTAGTTTGAGAGCCTTCTTTATAAATTCTTTTTAAAGTTGTTTCATTTTCTGAATTTATTTTTGCTGCTACCATATCGCCATTTTTTGCAGTATTTGTTTTTTCAAGAATTACTGTATCTCCATCTCCTATTAAAGCATCAACCATAGAGTATCCAGAAACTTTTAATGCAAAAATTTTGTCTTCAATATATGAAAAATTATCAGGCAAGTCAATCATATCCATCTCGTTTAAATCCCACCTATCATCTTCTATAAGAGGGAAAGGTTGACCTGCAGTTATAGTTCCTAAAACTGGGACACTAATTGAATTTACTTTTGTTTCAGTATTTAAACTGATGCTTCTTGAGACTTCTGAGTCTCTATTCATTAACCCTTTTTCTTGGAGTCTATCTAACTTATATTTAACAACTGAAGTTGAGGATATATCACAATTATTTTGAATATCTCTAATCGATGGAGGATAATCATATTCCTCTATATAAGCCTCTATAAATTTTAGAATGTCTTTTTGTTTTTCTGTAAGTGGTTTCATATTAGTCATATTACCAAAGTATGATAAATATTTTTTTGTGTCAAATAAAATGTCTTGTTATTAATGTGGATGGTCCTCAAATGTTATACCTTCAATACTCATAGGTGGGCTTGCGTCATCTTCACTAAATCCAAAACCTATAAAGTGAGGTGGAGGATTTTTAACAATCAGGCGAGCTGATTTATTTTTTGATACAGGTTCGACTCCTCCAAATACAATTACTTCTTGTCCATCATTCAGTTTTATACTTCCTGTTTCAAAGATACCCCTTGGTTCTTTAATTTTTTGATCTTCATCAGAAATTATTCCCCATTTGATTAAACCATTGTAGTTCGCAGGTAGAATTATTCTCCATTTTGAGAGTAATCCTGATTTTGGTTTTACTGAAATGATTATTTCAGAGTACTTGTCACTTGGATCACCATGATCAATTTCCCAGTTATATATAGAATTACTTTGCAACTATTTTGATTTATTTATCAGCTTTTGAAGTCTTGATTTTCTTCTAGAAGCATTATTTTTATGAATAACATTTTTTTTTGCAGCTCTATCTAAAATTTTAGCTACATTGTTGAAAAGCTTAGATGTTACTGCAGAATCATCATTGTTTTCAACGCTAGCTCTTAGGCTGGTTACAGATGACTTAATAGCAGTTTTTATAGATAAATTACTTTTAAATTTATTTAATTGACTTCTGTGTGATTTAGAACTTGGCATATTTTTTCCTAATTATTTAACTCTTCTTACTTTATATACTCCTGGAGTACTTTCCATTTTCCCCAAAAGTCTAATTATTTGACCTAAGTCTCTAGTATAAACTGTTAATTGTATTTTGCATGTGCCATTTTTATCGTCTTCTTGTGAATTAATGGAATGTATATTAGTTTTTTCTCCCCAAACTACATCTGTTATATCTCTAATTAGCCCCATTCGATCATATGCCTCTATTGAAACAGTAGTTGGAGTTAGATCCTTAGAATGACCCCAAGCTGCAGGCATAAAACGATTCGTATGCTCTAAGTTTCTTAAGCGTGAGCACATAATTCTATGTACTACTATCTCATTAGTTGAATTTTTATATCCTACGATTTCATCCCCATAGACAGGACCACAACAATTTGCAATTTTTTTATCTATATTTTCTCCTCCCATAATAACTATTGAAGCAATAGAATTATAGTTTTCTTCTAATGGATCTTTAGTGAGATTCATTTTTCTAACAGTTTCTTCAAGTTGTTCTTTATTTAGAATATCTATAATTTTTTGGTTATTAATTTCTCCAGTTCCGACCTTGTATGCAAAATTTTCATATGTATCGTTTTCAATCATAGTGGGTAGTAATATCTCACTATTTTCAACATTTGAAAGCCCTATAGTTCTAAGTATTTGTTTTTCTCCTCTTTCAATATTTTCAGTTCTTTCTCTTTTTTTAAACCATGCCTTAACTTTGTTTTTTGCATTAGCTGTTCGAATGAACCCTAAGCTTTCATTTAGCCAATCTAAGTTAGGTCCTTTTTCTTCTTCTGATTTTTGAATTTGAACAGTATCCCCATTATTTAATTTTGTATTTAATGGTTTCCAAACACCATTAATAAAAGATGCCTGACAATAATGCCCTAAATCAGTATGAAGGCTATATGCATAATCAAGAGCTGTTGATCCTATCGGCAGTGTAAATATCTCATTTTTAGGTGAATAAACTATAACTTTATCTGACAATATATCGTTATTAACTGATTCAATATACTCACTATCCTCTATGCCTTCTTGTTCAAAATCTATCATGTCCTTAAGCCAATATGTGTCTTTTCCAAAATTTTCAGTAGAAGATTCATCAATAGAGTCTTTATATTTCCAATGTGAAGCAACTCCTTGTTCTGCAAAATTATGCATTTTTTTTGTACGAATTTGAAATTCTATTTTTTGGTTACTATCATTCATTACAACAGTATGTAATGACTGATAGTAATTTTCTTTAGGAGAAGCTATGTAATCATCAAAAGATCCAGCCATGGGCCTCCATAAGTCATGTATTATACCAAGTACTAAGTAACAATCTTCTTTTGTGTTCACAACAACACGAATAGCTATTAAATCTTCAATATCTGAAAAATTTCTTCCTAATTGTTTATATCTTTGTAGTTTTGTATAAACAGAGTATAAATTTTTAGGTCTACCTGTAACCTCTGCTTCTAATTTAAAAATTTCGAGTTGTGTTTTTATCTGAGAAATCATTTCTTGAGTAGTTACTTCTCTTTCTCCCCTTTTTTGGCTTATAAGCCTTTTTGTCATCTTGAATTTATCTGGCATAAGATGTTTAAAGCTTTCATCTTCTAACCGCCATTTTAAATCATTCATTCCTATTTTTTTTGCTAGTGGCGCATGTATAGATAATGTTTCTTTAGCAATTTTTTTTCTTTTTTCTATATCAAGATATTCAAGTGTTTCAACATTATGAAGCCTATCTGCGAGTTTTATTATTATTACTCTTATATCTTGAGCCATTGATACTAAAAATCTCCTCATGTTTTTTTGATCTAAATTTTTAGTTAAATTATTTTCATCAGCATTCAATTTTGTTAGTGATTGCACAATCTTACTAACTTCTTCACCAAATTTTTCTTTAATTTGTTCTGAATTAAATTTAGTATCTTCTACAACATCATGTAAAAGTCCAGAAATAATTACTTTTGGATCTAGTTCTAATCTTGCTAGATGACTTGCTACTTCTACGGGATGAACTATATAGTCATGACCTGATTTACGTTTTTGTCCTTCATGGGCTATTTTTGCAAAATTTAAAGCATCTAAAATCTTATTTACCTCTGTTTTTGGTAAATAAGATTCAATTTTATTAATTAAATTATCTGTATACATTATTAAATTATTAAAATATTTTTAATATTTCATCCTGATCAAATCTTTTAAGATTTATTTTTTCTTTATTTATGTTAATAATATTATTATTTTCATTGTTTGTCGTTTTTCCTATTAAATTTACTGGTATTCCAATAGATTTATATTTCGAGATAATTATGTTTTCATCCTCTTTTTTACAGATTATTAATAAACAACCAGAACTTATTACACCTATAGGATCTAATTGCAAGTCTTTACAAACTTCAACAAAATTTGGTAGAAAAATTATTTTTTCAAACTCAATTTCACAACTAATATTTCCAAATTCACATATTTCATGAAGTGCAGTTGCTATACCCCCTTCAGTAGGATCATGCATTTTTATTATTTTCTTTGTTGAGGTGCCATTATTTGCAATTTTTTTTATATTTATAGATTCATTTTTTAAAGATTTTTCAAGTTTAATTAAGTTTTCATTTTTAATTGAAGAATTATCTAAAATAATTTTACTTGCTTCAATACCAGCATAACCTGCTAAAATAATACTTTGATTCTCTTCAATTTTTTGGTTTGCTTTAAAATCTTTATTATAAATCCCAATAATAGATCCAGATAAAATTATTTTATTAACAGATTTAGTAACCTCCGTATGTCCTCCAATTATATCTATATCTTGTTCTCGAGCACTTTTATTTAATTCTAGTATTATTTTTTTTAAACTAGAAAAAGTAGTATTTACTGGAATTAGAGTAGTTATTAAAAGCCATTTAGGAATTCCTCCCGATGCATAAATATCATTTGAGCAAACATCTAATAAATTAGATCCAATTTCTTTTGTTTCAAATGTTATTGGATCTGAAGATAATAATAATTCAGTATATTTTTTCACATTTAAAATTGCAGAATCTTCACCTATTTTTGGCTTAGTCTTATTATTTTTATTATTTATACTACTTAATAATTCTACAAGTAAGTCGTTATTTAATTTTCCTTCTGGTAAAAATTTACTCATTTGATGGCATTCCTGGAAATTCTGAATTAGAAAGTAAGTTTTCTAAAATTTTTACAAATAAATTAGTTATTTCTAGCGATTCCTCATTTTCAACATAATTTAAGTTGCCTTCGCAAGCAACACTAAAATTTATATTCTTAAATTCATTTGAAAAAATCAAAGTATATATGCTATCGCAAGAATCAACTTTTATAACATTAATATCTTTATCTAAAGATTTTATTAGAGGAATAACTTTTTCTTCATCTTCCAAGGTACTCAATATTTTTTTACTAGAGTTTAAAACTAATGTAATTTTTTTTATATTTTCTAAATCATATTGTCTGTAAAAATTATATCCAGCATTAGAATTTTCATTTTTTATTCTTGTACAGTTTACATAATTTAGATTTTGGTCGGCATGAATAATATTTTCTTCACCATCTATATGAATATTTATTTTCAATCCTTTAACATAAGATAAGGCATAAAATTCACCATTTCTAGGACATCCAAGAGCATAAGAATTCCATTCTTTATCTTCATAACTCTTAAATAAAATTTGGTTGGAATTTAAATTTTCATCGCTAATAATTTTAGAAATTATAATAGCTATTGAATCTGGAATTTGCTTTACTTCAGGTATATTAATTTTAGGAGTTTGATTTACTTCAGGTAGGTTGATTTTAGGAGTTTGATTTACTTCAGGTATATTAATTTTAGGAGTTTGATTTACTTCAGGTATATTAATTTTAGTAGTTTGATTTACTTCAGGTA
>JAACCT010000026.1 GCA_009937255.1 Dehalococcoidales bacterium | reverse complement strand
TTGTTCAATACTATGTATTAATATGAGATCAAAAAAGGTATATTTAAAAGTATTATTTTAAGTAAATTATTACAGTTTTGTGTAATAATTTCTAGGTAATTAAGAAAAACTTATAAATATACAAAAAAAAATAAAAGTTTGAAAAATAATAGCAAAAAAAGTTAAAAATCGATTTAAGGCCTCTGTATTATTTTTTGTATACTTTTTTATATATCTATTTTAAAAAGGGCTCTAATTGTTTTGTTCAATATAGAAACTACAATAATAAATTTTATTCACAATGTTTTAGAATCATTAGATTTCTTTGGTGTTTTCATTATTATGATATTAGAACCCACTGCCCTGCCCATACCTGGAGAAATATTGCTACCTCTAGCTGGATGGATGTTAATTGATAATTTGATAGGAATTATTTATTTAACTCTTTTAGCTACTTTTGGTTCAACAATAGGATGCGTTATAGAATATTTTATAGCTAAGAAATTGGGACGTAGATTTATTCTGAAATATGGGAAATATTTATTTATTAGTGAAAATGATCTAAATAATCAAGAAAGGCTTTTTAAGAAATATGAAAATAGATTTGTATTACTTTCTAGATTTATACCTCTAATTCCAAAATCTCTAACTTCAATTATTGCTGGTTTATATAATATGAATATTTATAAATATTCGGTAATGACTTTTGTAGCAACACTCCCTACACTTTTCACATATATATATATTGGTAATAAGCTTGGAGAAAACTATTCTGACATTAGAAAATATGTAGGTGGGTTTGGATTACCAATTCTTATATTAGTTATCCTTATTATATTGTTTTATTTTCTATATAAATTATATAAAATGAAACAAAGCTGATTATTATGATAGAAACAAAGTTTATAAATCTTAAAGTTAACGATCAATTAATTACTGTTCAAAACGGTGATAGATTATTAAGTGCTATAAAAAAATCAAAAAAATCAGTACCTACACTTTGTTATGATGAAAGAGTAGGTCCTCAAGGCACTTGTAGAATGTGCTTAATAGAAATCAAGAGAAATGATAAATTGGAATATGTTGCGTCATGTACATATTTGGCTGAAGAGGGCCTAGAAATTTATACTCACTCTGAAACACTTATTGAGTATAGAAAAACTATGTTGGAATTATCTTTATCAGAAATTAATTGGGATGAAGATAGTATGAAAAAAACAGAGTTAACAAATAATGAATTTAGTGAAGCGGTTAAAGAATATGAACCTACAGATTACTTTCCAAAATTAAAAAAAAGAGAAGTAGCTGAAGATTTAAATCCTTTTATAGCAAGAGATTATGATAAATGTATAGCTTGTTATAGATGTACTAATATATGTAATGATTGGGAACAAGCTTCTGCGATTACAATTGATGGAAGAGGTCAGGATTCTAAAATATTTTCATTCTTTGAAAATAAATTAATGAATTCTGATTGTACTTTTTGTGGCCAATGTATTAATACTTGTCCAACAGGAGCACTATCCAATAAAAAAATTGAGATAAAACCAGAAATTAAAAAGACTAAAACTAAATCCATTTGTCCATACTGTGGAGTTGGTTGCGGAATAGAACTAATTAGTGATGGAAAAAAAATATTAGGTTCTACACCAGATTTTGAAGCACCAAGTTTAGGCTCTTTGTGTGTTAAGGGTCAATTTGCTTCCTGGGATTTTGTAAATTCTAAAGAAAGATTAACAGATCCTTTATTGAAAAATAAAGAAGGAAAATTTGAAAAAATATCATGGGAAAAAGCATACAAAGTATTTAGTGAAAAATTAAACAAATCTATAAAAGATAAAGGCCCTGATTCTACTGTATGGTGGGCTTCAGCTAGAATTGTAACAGAAGCTAATTATTTATTGCAAAAATTTGCAAGAACTGTTGTTGGGACTAATAATATTGATAATTGTTCTAGAACCTGACACGCACCAACAGTCGCTGGGATGGCGGTTATGGTAGGCAGAGGTGCAATGACAAATTCTATTGAAGAATTAGCAGGGTCTAGATTATTGTTAGTTACAGGATCTAATACAACAGAAACTCATCCAGTTATTTCATTAAGAATGAAAAAAGCTGTAAAAAATGGTGCTAAATTGATAGTGGTGGATCCTAGAAAAATTGAACTTACAAAATGGGCAGATAGGTATATACAAATAAGAATAGGAACTGATATTCCTTTTTATAATGCTGTTTCTAATTATATTATTCAAAATGAGCTATATGCCAAGGAATATGTCGAATCAAGAACTAGAGGTTTCGAAGAACTAAAAAATCATCTAAAAATGTATACTCCAGAATATTCAGCAAAAATATGTGGAATTGATCCAGAAGATATCATCTATACAGCTAAAGAATATGCAAAAGCTTCTCCTAAGTCAGCTATTTGCTACACAGTAGGAATAACTGAACATTCTTGTGGCTCATATAATGTTCAAAGTTTAGCAAACTTAGGTATGCTTTGTGGAAATTTTGGAATGCCTAATGCTGGAGTTAATCCTTTAAGAGGGCAAAATAATGTACAAGGTGTTAGCGATTCAGGTAGTTTACCTACTGATCTACCAGGTTATCAAAAATTAGAAGCTCCTGGTATTATAGAAAAATTTGAAAAAATTTGGGATGCTAAAATACCTAAAAAAAGAGGTATGACTAAAATAACTGCAATGGATAAAATGATTTCTGGAGATGTTAAATTTCTATATGTAATGGGTGAAAATACTATTATTTCTGATCCAAATGCTAATCATGCTGAACATGCTTTGAAAGCATTAGATTTTTTTGTTGTTCAAGATATTTTTATGACAGAAACAGCTAAAATGGCTGATCTTGTATTACCTGCCTCTAGCTTTGCTGAAGCAAATGGTACTTTTGCAAATACTGAAAGAAGAGTTCAAAGAGTAAGGCCAGCTATAGAAACACCTGGGAACGCAAAAACAGATTTAAATATAATTTTGGGATTATACGAATCTATGGGTAAAAAACACAAGCTAACTGAACCATCAGATATATGGGATGAAATGAGTAGTACCAGTCCTTTATTTAGTGGAATATCTTATAAAAGACTTGAAAAAGAAGGTGGAATCCAATGGCCTTGCCCAGATGAAAATCATCCTGGCACAGAATATTTGCATAAAGATCAAATGGAGTCTGGAGAAGCTGGAATTTTTAGTCCTGTAGATCATATTGAACCAGCTGAACAGACCGACTCAGAATTTCCATTTGTTTTATCAACAGGTAGAAGAAGATCTACTTACCATACTGGTACTCAAACAGGAAAAGCTAAAGGTTTTGATGAAATTATTTCTGAGGAACTTGTTGAAATAAATCCTTTTGATGCTCATAGGCTTTCTATTGTAGATTTGGATCTTTTAAAAGTAGAGTCAAGGCGAGGTGCTGTTTTTGCTAAAGCTAAATTAACTGATAAATCTCCTCCTGGGGCAATTTTTATGAGCTTTGCTTTCCCTGATACAACTAGAACTAATGATTTAACTTCAGATGCTGTAGACTTTATTACAGAAACTCCTGAGTATAAAGCTTGCGCGGTCAAAATAAGCGTTGCCAAAATATAAGTAAAAACTTTATAATAGTAAATGTGAATGCGCCCGTAGCTCAGCTGGATAGAGCAATCGGTTTCTACCCGATAGGTCACGAGTTCGAATCTTGTCGGGCGTGCCAACTCTAAAATATTGGTAATTTTGTAAATTTTTACCTATAATATTCAAATTAGATTCTAACTATTTTTGGAAGTTTAGCCATTCTTTTTGCTAATTTTGAAACTGACCTCTCAAAAAACCAGGCTAATCCTGTACGAATATCATCATTAAAAGGTTCGATCCAAGTTTCATCAAGGAAGCCAGGTCCAAAATATGCTCCTAGTAAAGAACCTGATGTTGCACCAAAACTATCTGTATCGGCTCCTTGACTAACTTGAATACAAATTCCATGACCAACATCTCTTGCAAAAATAAGTGTATTAATTAGCATTCCTATCTCTTGATAAATTCTACAATGACCATATTCAGAATATTTATCACTTATTTTTTCGTATGCTTCTTCCCAAGTCTTAGAATTCTTTACATCAGAAAAACAAACAGAGACTCTTTCAAAAAAGCGGCTTTTTTGAGGGACAAATTTTAGAGCCATTTCAATTATTTCAGTTCTGTCATCCATAATTTGAGCACATGAAATTGCTGCAGCTATAAACATTGTTCCATATATACCAGTTCTATTATGAGTAAAACTTGCATCTCTCCAAGCTAATTCTGAAGCCATCGCTGGATTTCCAGGAAATGCATATCCATAGGCATCTGCTCTGATTGCAGCACCACATAATTCATCACCTGGATTTAATGTGTCATTAAAAATATCTATAAAATCTTCTGGATCTTCAGTTGGTACAATCTTTCTTGGACCGATTCCTCCTTTTTCAAGAAAAGTTGAACGATGCATACCATCAATTTTTAAATCCATGCCTGATTTTATCAACTTAGTATTTTCAGGGCCAAAAGTTGTATTTATTGGTAAATGATGTATCCAAAGCTCTTTCATATTTTCATGAGTAAAATCTGGGCCAAACTTTTCTAAAATTAGCATGCCCATAATTGTGTAATTAATATCATCATCTGGGGCAACAAATTTTATGTATTCTCTTGCAGTTTCAGGAAAAGATCTGTGAGTTCTAGGTAAAACTTCTTCAATTTCTTGTGAAATATATTTTGACATTGGCCAATCACCAATTTCTTCAAGTGCCTTTCTAATTTCATGACCTGTAAACTGAGCTTCAAGAGACTTGCCTAACATACAACCACATAAAGAACCTAAAAAAGCTGCTTCTACTCTTTTAGCACTATCTTCAAGATCTATTTCCTTGATTTGACCTTTTGGTCTTGATGGATCCATTTCACTCATGATTTCATTTATAGAATTTGGCTCTACATAAGACCAATTTAATCTTATTTTCAAGCTAGATAATTTCTTAGAAAAATCTATAAGCTCATCATAACTATCTGGTAAATTATCAAGCTCTTCTTCCAAACCTTCTATATCATGGCCTTGTTCTCCTTTATTTAAAACAACACCGTGAAGCCTCTCTCTTAGAGTTTGAATTTTAATTAACATAAATACTCCTTATCTTGCTGTATATCCACCATCTACTGGTATAGCTGCTGCTGTTATAAAAGAAGATTCATGACTAGCTAAAAATAATGCTGCATAAGCTACTTCATCAGCAGTTCCAAGTCTACCCATAGGATGTAATTCTATCAATTTTTTATGCATGCTCTCATCGTCAGTTATTGATTTTGTCAAATTTGTATAAGCAAAACCAGGACATAAAGCATTTACCCTAATAGAGTGTTTAGCAAGATTTACACCCATGTCTCTAGTCATTTGAATAACCCCTCCTTTTGAATGAGGATAGGCATTAATTCCATTTTTATCTAAGTCTGAAAATCCTAAAGTGTCAGAATAACCTACTAAACCAATTATTGAAGATAAATTAATAATTGAACCTCCAATATTCTTTTTCATTTGCTCTACACTTTCATAAGACATTAGCATTGATCCTTTTAGATTTACTTCCATAACAAAATCCCATCTTTTTTCAAAATCCCAATCCGGAGGAGCATTTCTAGGAGACACTCCTGCACTATTCACTAAAATATCTAATTTATCCCAATTCTTTATAGCCTCTTTTACTATTTTTTGGCAATCTGATCTTTTTGTTACATCAGAATTTAAGATTATATAATTAGGTTTATGTGAAGAAATTTCTTTTGCTAATTCATTTAAAAATTTATCGTTAACATCTGAGCAAACAACGTTGCAACCCATTTCTAAAAATAATCTCACAGTAGCTGTCCCTATTCCCGACCCTGCTCCTGTGACTACAGCCACTTTTCCTTCTAATCTTGTCAATATAAGCCTCCTATAAACCAATAATTTAGTAAATAATACATTACAAAAAATAAAATTTATATACCATTAAAATATGAGTAAAAAACAAAATTTAAAAAATAATAAGGTAGAACAAAATATAGCTTCAGTAGGTAGAAGATTTATGGCGTTCATAGTAGATTTATTTTATATTTTATTACTGTATTTTGGTTTCAATATAGTTGGAAAAAATGTATTTGAAATAGATACAGAAATCTTTGATTACATAATAATTGTTGTATGTTTTTCATATCTAGTAATACCAACTGGTTTGTATGGTAAAACAATAGGAAAATGGGCACTTAAAATATCAGTAGTAAATCCAGAAGGAAATAAAATAGGAATTGGAGCATCTTTTGCAAGAGAAATAGGGGGGAAAATTTTCTCTTCTATTCCTTTTCTAATTGGAGTGGTGTGGATGGTTAAAGATAAGAAAAATAGAACTTGGTATGATATATTTTTTGAAACTTTAGTTATTAAAGATAAAAGTGTAGAGAGTAAAAAATGAGTATTTCTAAATCAATATTTGATGTTTTGGAACAATCAAGTTGGATAAGAAAAATGTTTGAAGAAGGAATTCAATTAAAAAATCAATTTGGTGAAAAAAATGTATTTGATCTCTCTTTAGGTAACCCATTACTAGAACCGCCAGAAAAATTCAAAAAAAAATTAATTAAGCTTTCAAAGTCTAATAAAATAGGCACACATAGATATATGCCAAATCAAGGGTTTAAATCAACTCGAGAAAAAGTTGCAGAATCTCTCGCGAAAGAATCAGAAATTCCTATTACAGATGAAGAAATAATAATTAGCACAGGCGCTGCAGGAGGATTAAACGCGATATTAAAATCTATATTAAATCCTCAGGATGAAATTATAGTTTTTGCTCCTTATTTTGTAGAATATTTATTTTATATTAGAAATCATAATGGCAGCCCAGTAATAGTGAAAACGAATGAAAGGTTTATACCAGATTTAGACGACCTTAATAAAAAAATTACAAATAAAACAAAAGGAATCATAATCAATTCTCCAAATAATCCCAGTGGTGTTTTATATCCCCAAAATATGTTAAAAAAAATTGGAGAAATACTAAAAAATAAAGAGAAAGAATTTAAATCTGAAATATATCTTATTTCAGATGAACCTTACAGAAAAATAATTTATGATAACAAAAAATATCCATTTATTTTTCCTCATCACGAAAGGTCAATAATTGTTACATCACATTCTAAGGATTTAGGATTAGCTGGAGAAAGAATAGGGTATATAGCCTTGTCCCCAAAAGATAAAGATAAAAAAATATTATTTGATGCTATAGTTTTTTCTTTGAGAACTTTAGGACATGTAAATGCTACTGCTATTATGCAAAAAGCAATTGAAGAAATTCAAGATGAATCAGTAGATATAAATATTTATAAGAAAAAAAGAGACTATATTTATACTCAGCTTATAAATATTGGATATGATTGTGTAAAGCCTGACGGAGCATTTTATTTATTCCCTAAAAGTCCTATTAAAGATGATGCTAAATTTGTTAAAAAACTTCAAGAGTATAAGGTTCTTACTGTTCCTGGAATAGGTTTTGGATCGAAAGGATATTTCAGGATTTCTTATAGTGTTGATGACTGGGTGCTAGAAGGGTCTGTGGAAGGATTTAAAAAAGCTTTTAATACTATTGAATAGTTTCTTTTAATCCTGATCCAGTTATTGGAATTACTACTTTTTGATTTTTTGTTATCACTTTATTATTCACAAGCTTTTGCAAAACAGAAAAAGAAAAAGCACATGTGATTTCGCTAAAAATCCCTTCATCTTTAGCTAAATAATCATGCCATAATAATGCTTCCTCATCTGAAGAAGAATTAGCGGTGCCGCCACTTAGTTTAACTGCAGTTATAATTTCATTTAATCTTGGAGGGTTAGATACAGAAATACCAGATGCCAATGTAGTTTTTTTTGAATCAAAGACCCAATTTGAATTATTATATGAAGCAACTATAGGCTCTATATTCTTGGATTGAGCTACATGAAGTTTAGGCATTTTTATTCTTTTCCCTTCACTAATATCTAAAAAGCCTCTCCAAGTCCCTAACAGTAGAGATCCATTACCTGTAGGAAATATAATATGGTCTATGTCATCAAATTCTTCAGACAATTCATATGAAAAACTGTTCATACCTTCAGAAAAATAAGGTGAAAGGTTATGAGATAAATATGGAATATTATTTTCTTGAGAAAATTTTTTTGCTTCAATTGTTGAATTTTCTCTTGCACCTTTAACTTTATGTAACTGAGCACCAAATATTGATATTTGATCTAATTTACCTTTGCCTGCTGAATCAGGAACAAAAATATGAGCTTTAATATTAGAAGTTGCAGCAAATGCTGATAATGAAGCTCCAGCATTTCCAGAGGAATCTTCGACAAACTCTTTTATATTTTCATCTTTTGCAATATTTATAACTAATGCACTTCCCCTATCTTTAAATGATGCTGTAGGAGACATATATTCGAGTTTTGCAAAAAGATTACTTAAACCAAGTCTTTTACCTATTTTATTAATTTTAATTAATGGAGTATTTCCTTCTCCAAGTGAAACAGAATTTTTAGATTGAATTATAGACTCAAGAGGATTAATTTTCTGTTCAGAAATATCTTCGCAAATAAGTAACTCGTTACAGCCTTCTTGACAGTAAATAGCAGAGATAGAATTATCATTTTGTATAGCACCACATTTGTAGCACTTTAAAATATAGTCTTGCATTTTGGATCCTTAATAAAATTATGTCTGAAATATAAAATTTAATCAAAGAAAATAGTACTTACAGTACAAATAGTATGTAAAATCTTAAACTAATAAATAAATTAAATAATTAATATGAGACTTAAACACTGTAATAATTTTCAAGACTTTAGAAAACTAGCAAAAAAAAAGCTGCCATCTCCAATTTTTCATTATATAGATGGAGCTGCAGAAGATGAGACAACATATGAAAGAAATACAAGTGCTTATAATGATGTTGATTTAATACCTAATGTTCTAAGAGGAGTAGAGAATATAGATTTATCTACAACTATTTTTGGGAAAAAACTAGATTTACCCTTCTATTGTTCTCCAACAGCATTACAGAGACTTTTTCACTACGATGGTGAAAGAGCTGTAGCTAAAGCTGCTGAAAAATATAATACGATGTTTGGTTTATCAACTATTGGTACAGTGCCTATAGAAGAACTTAGTAAAGTTGATACTCCAAAGATGTTCCAATTTTACTATCATAAAGATCATGGAATAAATAATGCAGTTTTAGAAAGAGTTAAGGAATCAAATTTTGATGTTATTGCATTAACTGTAGATACAATTACTTCTGGGAATAGAGAAAGAGATTTAAAAACAGGATTCACATCTCCTCCAAAATTAACATTAGGAAGTTTGTATAGCTTTATGTCAAAACCTATATGGGGATTAAATTATGTTCTAAGAGAAAAATTTGAATTACCCTTACTTAAAGATAGTGTTCCTCAATTATCAAATGTTTCTACATCAATAGGACAATATTTTTCAACAATGTTAGATCAATCTATGAATTGGAAAGATGCTGAGAAACTAGCAAGTGATTGGGGTAAACATTTTGCTCTTAAGGGCGTCGTGAGTGTAGAAGATGCTAAAAGAGCTGTAGATATAGGATGTACAGGAATTATTGTTTCTAACCATGGAGGTAGACAACTTGATGGTCAGGTTGCAAACTTCGATGTATTATCAGAAATTGTTGATGCAGTTGGAGATAAAATTGATGTTATTTGTGAAGGCGGTATTCAAAGGTCTACTCATATGCTCAAAGCTCTTTCTGTAGGTGCTAAAGCTGTAGCAGGAGGAAGGCTATATCTTTATGCTCTAGCTGCAGCAGGTCAAGCTGGTGTAGAAAAGGCGTTAGGTTTATATAAAACTGCTCTAGAGAGAGACATGAAGCTTATGGGTTGTAAAAATATTAGTGAATTAAGCAGAGAAAATCTAAGATTTAGATAAACTATATTTCTTTACTAAATACATCTAAAATTAAATCTACGTATTCAGATTTGCAAGATTCTCCCATCAAACCAATCCTAGACACCTTTCCTGCAAAATCTCCTAAACCTCTTCCAATTTCAATATTATAGTCATAAATCAACTTATTCCTAAACTCAACATCATCAATATGATCTGGCTTAGTCACTACTGTGAGCTGATCTAATCTATCTTCTGTAGAAATAGGAAGATTAAGCTCTATCTCACTTAATCCTTTCCGAAGTTTTTCGGCATTAACTTTATGTCTAGTCCATCTATTTTCAATTCCTTCTTCTTCAAGAAGTCTGAGTGATTCATAAAGTGCATAAATTGAGCTGACAGCAACTGTATACTGAGGAATGTGTTCTTTATTCCAGTAATCATTTACTAGTGTTAAATCTAGATACCAAGATGAAGGTTTTGTTTTTCTATTCTTTATATATTGATAAGCTTTTTCTGACATAGCACATGGAGATAATCCTGGAGGTGAAGCAAGACATTTTTGTGAACCAGCGTAACTAAAATCTATATTCCAATCATCAAAAAGTATTTCAGTACCAGCTATAGAAGTAACACAATCAATCATAAATAATGCATTACTTTTTGAAACTATTTTTCCTAGTTCTTCAATATTTTGCAATACACCTGTGCTTGTTTCAGCATGTGTTGCTACAACAAGTTTTGTGTCTGGGTTTTATCTTAGTGCAACTTCTAAAAGTGAAGGATCCATTTGTTTACCCCATTCAGTTCTAATAGGAATAATTTCTAATTCTAACCTTTCTGCCATTAATATTTGTCTTTCACAAAAATAACCATAACTACAGATTATTACTTTATCTCCTCTTTCGGCCAAGCAAGTAAGACCTGCTTCCATTCCAGATGAACCAGATCCACTTAATGCAAATGCATGATCTTTGGTTCTATATAAATTTTTAAGACCTGCTCTTACGTCATCAAGTATCTTGAAAAAATCTGGGTCTAAATATCCAAGAATAGGATTAGACATAGAATTTAGAACTTCTGGATTAGCAGAAGATGGTCCTGGTCCAAGAATAATTCTTTTATTTACTTTTAGAGGCTTCAAAGAAAATTCCTATTGATATATATTCTTAAGAATTACCTCATTATAACTGAAAGGACAAAAATATGGACCTTGGATTAAATAGCAAAAATGCAATAATTACGGGTGGAAGTGATGGGATAGGACTAGCTGCTGCAATATCTCTTTCAAAAGAAGGAGCTAACGTTGCAATACTTGCAAGAACTCAAGAAAAATTAGACAACGCAGTAAAAGAAATACAAAAAGATGCAAAAGGAAAAGTATTAGCTATTTCTACAGATGTCAGAGATGAATCATCAGTTATAAATTCTATAAATAAAGTAAAAGATGAATTTGGCAAAATAGATATATTGGTGAATAATGCAGGTACATCTTCAGCTTCTCCCTTAGAATCATTAACCAATGAAGCATTAACAGAAGATCTAAACTTAAAAGTTTATGGAGCAATTTTTTGTGCTCGTGCTGTAATTGAAGATATGAAAGATTCTGGATCAGGAAGTATTATTAATATAACTACACCTGGAGGTAAAGCTACACCTGGAGGAAGTCAACCAACATCTTTATCAAGAGCAGCTGGTATCTCCTTAACTAAAGCTTGGTCAAAAGAGTATGCTAGTCAAAATATAAGAGTAAATACTGTTTGTGTAGGATTACTTAAAAGTGGTCAACATAGAACAAAGGTTGAAAAAATTCAAATAGAAAAACCAGATTATACTTTAGAAGATCATTGGGAGATCATGGGGAAAAATGTTCCTATGGGTAGAGTTGGGGAAGCTATAGAAGTAGGAAATGTTATATGCTTTCTTTCTTCTTCTAAAGCAAGTTATGTTACAGGAACTGCTGTAAATGTAGATGGAGGAACATCACCTGTAGTCTAATTATTAAGAAAATCTAAGGTACAAGATAAGAAAACTTTAACTCCATTAATCATAGCTTTTTCATCAAAATCAAACCTCGTGTTGTGATGTGGATATTTATTACCTACACTTGCTCCTAAAAGAAAATAAACTCCTGGGATTCTCTGTACAAATTCAGCCATATCGTCACCGACACTTACAGGTTCTGTTGGCCCAACCAAGGAATCATCTAAAACTTCTCTTGCTTTATCTCTAACCCAAGATGCAACTTCTTGTTCATTTACCACAGGGCCTGCACCATACATAATTTCAGTACTAGCTGTAGATCTCATAGATTCAGCGCTAAGTTTACTTATTCTTTCTAAAGAAGAGTAGATTTTTTCTCTTACATCTTGAGAGTAAGCTCTAATTGTTCCTTCTATACTTACAGAATCTGGAATAATATTTGGAGCAAATCCCGACTGAATTATTCCAAATGTCAAAACCCCTGGATCTTGAGGAGAAATTTCTCTAGAAACTATAGTTTGAGCATTAGATATTATATGTGAAGCAGCTACTATTGGATCAACATTTAAATGAGGTAAAGCTCCATGCCCTCCTCTTCCTTTAACTTCTAGAGAAAAAGCATCAGCAGAAGCAAATACTGCAGAATCATTTACACCTACAAATCCAGAAGGTAATTGATTCCATATGTGCAATCCTCAAACTCTTTCAGGATGATAATCTTCAAATAATCCATCATCAATCATAGCTAATGCGCCTTGAACAATCTCTTCAGCAGGTTGAAAGCATAATATAATTTCCCCTCTAATTGAATCTTTAAGTGATTGAAGTATTCTTGCAGTTTCTAACAGAATTGATATATGACCATCATGACCACAAGCATGCATAGCTCCATTTTTAGATGTGAAATCTAATTCGGTTTCTTCAGTTAATGGTAACCCGTCTATATCAGCTCTGATCATTATAGATCTTCCTTCTCCTAGTCCACCTTTTATCACGCCTACCACACCTGTTTTTCCATACTTAGTGCTAATAGAAATTCCTAGTTTTGTAAGCTGATCTTGAATATATTTTGAAGTTTTAGTCTCTTTAAAGCCAAGTTCAGGCATAGCATGTAATTTTCTTCTATGTATTACAAGATTTTTATTAGATTCACTTAGTAATTTTTTAAAATCCATTATTTATATAACCCTTCTCTAGCTAAAGAAGCAGCTAAGCCTCTTTTTTCAAATTCTTTTTGTGCTTTTTTTATATTTTTAGTGTCACCTCTCCATATTTGTAAAGGAGAAGATTGAAGACCTCTTCCATATGAATAAGTAAGCTCCCAAGGAGCATTTTCTTTTTTTGCCTCAATATTGATAGCATTAAGATTATCAATAGATTCTTGATCTGCTTGTCCTCCAGATAAAAAAGCTATTCCGGGAACTTCACTAGGAACAGACTCTTTAAGAACTTCTATAGTTTTTTTTGCGACCAATTCAGAATTTGCTCTTTTATTACATTCTTTACCGGAAACAACCATATTTGGTTTTAAAATTATTCCCTCTAAATAGACATTACTTTGTTTTAAATACATAAAAACTTTATTTAAAGTTTTCAATGTAACATCAGCACATTCTTCTATTGAATGATTTCCATCCATTAATACTTCAGGTTCAACTATCGGGACTAAGCCAACTTCTTGACATAGAGCTGCATAAAGAGCTAAATGATAAGAATTAATATCAATTGCAAAATCAGAAGGTAAGTTATTACCAATATTAATTACAGATCTCCATTTAGTAAATTTGGCTCCTAATTCGAGATATTCCTCTAGTCTAGATCTTAGTCCATCAAGGCCTTCTGTGATAACTTCAGATTCAAACAAAGCTAAAGGATGGGTTGATTTATCAACTTTTATGCCTGGAATAATTCCTTGCTTTGTAAGTAAATCAACTATTGATTCACCCTCTGTAGTTTTTTGTATTAAGGTTTCATCAAAAAGGATGACACCACTAATATAGTCTGAAAATGTATCTGTCTGGAAAAGTAATTGTCTCCAATCTCTTCTATTTATTTCATTTGACACTACTCCTATAGAATCAAATCTTTTCTGAATAGTTCCAGTACTTTCGTCTGCAGCTAGTATTCCTTTTTTTGAAGAAACCATTAAATTTGCTATTTTTTTTAATTCATTTTTATCCATCAAAATTCTCCATATTAATCGAATCAAAAAAGTTATTAAAACGATATATAATTACAATAAAATTTATAGTATATTTTAATAAATTGAAACTCTTATCAAGACGAATTTATGACAAATAAAAAAAGTGATTTAAATGAATATCTAAATAGTATTGGTATAGATGATGAAATCAAAAAAATTGTTAAGGTTTTATCCTCTACATGTTACGAAATTTCTCAAGCTATTAGAGAATCTGGGAAAAATAATTTAATTGGCAAAACTGGGGAAATCAATATCCAAGGAGAACATGT
>JAACCT010000102.1 GCA_009937255.1 Dehalococcoidales bacterium | reverse complement strand
TGGTATAAATGTTGTTGGCAAACAATGGCCTAAAAGAGACTCAAATTGGAAACCAGGCAAAGAATTAAAGCGTATACGTGCAGATGAAATTTCTGTGAATATTAAAAGTATACAAAAATCTTTATCAGATGCTGTCAAAGACTCTGCCTTCCCAGGCGGAGTACTGATTGCGAGTAAAGACGGTAAAATATTTATTCATGAAGCTTTTGGATATCATACTTATGATAAAAAAGAAAAAGTGACTCGAGGTGATATTTATGATTTGGCATCAATAACAAAAGTTATTGCTACTACATCTTCAGTAATGTTACTCGTTGACCAAAATAAAATATCTCTTGATGATAAAGTGGTTAAATATTTACCAGAGTTTAAAGGAGAACAGAAAAACTATTTTAAACAAAAATCAAATACCACAATTAGACATCTTATAACCCATACTGCTGGTCTACCGCCATTTAAAGAATACTTTAAGATGAATAAACCAAAAGAAGCAATTTTGGATTCTGTCATGAATACTGAACCAGTATATAACTTAGAAGAAAAAACAATTTATTCTGATATCGGTCTTATTACACTTGGTAAAGTTGTTGAAGCAGTTTCAGAAACCAGCCTTGATTTATTTACAGATTCACTCATTTTTAACCCTTTAGGAATGAATTCTACATACTTTAATCCTCCTAAAAGTAGAATGAAAAGAATTGTTCCTACAGAGTTTAGTAAAGTTTATAATAAAACTATTCGTGGATTTGTTCATGATGAGAACGCATATAGTCTAGGTGGTGTTGCTGGACATGCAGGACTATTTTCGAGTGCAAGAGACCTGGCTACCTTCTCACAAATGATGTTAAATAATGGTATATATGGTTGGAGACGAATATTTAATAGTCAAACCGTAAATTTATTTACTATTCGAGCAGATTTATTAGAAGGAAGCTCTCGTGCGTTGGGTTGGGATACGCCACAAGGAAAAGCATCAGGTGGAGTATACATTTCTGATAGTGGTTTTGGACATACAGGGTTTACGGGTACATCTTTATGGATAGACCCAAAGCATCAAGTATTTGTTATTTTATTAACAAATGCAGTTCATCCTAATAGATCATATAAAGACCCAAATTATTATGATTATAGACAAAAAATTCATTCAGATGTTTATAAATCTTTAGGGTTAACAGAGATTAATCCAAATTTATTATGGCGTAAAAAATGGGATTAGATTTTAAAAGTAAGTTGTTTTCAAAATTTATTTTTTATTTTTTATTTTTTACAAATTCTTGTACTAAAACAGAATGGATAGATACACTTCCGAAACCTTGGACTTTATCAGAAGATGAAATATCTATAATTTTACCAAAATTTCATGAAAAGTATCCAGATTTCCATGATCGCTTATTGGCATTTTCTTTATGGCAAGTCGGTAAACCCTATGAGTTATTTTGTCTTGGTGAAGAGGGAGGAGTAGATAATGATCCAATATTTAGATTAGATGTTTCAGATTGCACTGTTCATATTTTAACAAGCCTTGCTAGTGTCCAAAGTCAAAGCTGGAGTGATGCTAAATTAAAATTAATTCAAATTCATTATAAACCAAACTCTACAGGTAAATCACTTCCAACTTATAAGAGCAGGTGGCACTATACATCTGATCGAATAGAAGAAAATCCTTCAACTAAAAATATTACAAATAATCTGGTTTCATCTGAAAAATTAAAAAGTATTAGTATCACTTTGAACCAAAAAGCTAATGGAAAAGAGTTTTTAGACTTAGGTTGGAAAAAATCTACAACTATTAATTATATACCAAGTGATAAAATAACTTCAGATATTATTAGCAAATTACCTGTTATCACAGGAGTCGCATTTGTAAAAGAATCATATTTTGATACAGGTTTAATAGTTGCACATGAAGGTATGATAGTTAATAATAAAAATATTATACATGCCTCATCAGAATATGGAAAAACAGTTATTATGGATTTTATGGAATATTACTTTCGTTCTGATGGTTCACTGTTTGATGGAGTTTTATTTTATTCTTTTCATCCTATTATTAAATAGCCATGCATTGGTTTGATCTTGCAATTATTATCTTTTTTCTTTTAGGGTTTTCACTATATGGGATTTTACAGGGAAGATTAAATAGTTCATCAGAAGACTATTTTTTAGGAGGAAGAAATATACCTTGGATAGTTGCAATGTTCTCAATTGTTGCTACAGAAACATCAGTGTTAACATTTATTAGTGTACCAGGTTTAGCTTATAGGGATAATTGGTTTTTTCTTCAATTGGCATTAGGATATATCATTGGTCGAATTTTAGTTAGCTTTATATTATTGCCCCAGTATTTTAATTCAGGTATAACATCTATTTATGAAGTAATTGGTAATAATTTTGGACATAATGTTCAGAAAATTGCGTCTGGAATATTTTTGATAACCAGAGTTTTAGCTGATGGGGTACGTTTTTTAGCAACTTCAGTTGTTGTTCAAGTAATTACAGGATGGTCACTTCCATTTTCTGTCCTAATTATAGGCTTTATAACTTTAGTATATACATTAAGTGGTGGTATTAAAACTATTGTTTGGATTGATACTATTCAATTTATACTTTATTTATTTGGTGGAATTATTTCAATAATTGCTGCTTTTAATTATCTTGATTTACCATTGCAGAATATTTTATTTGATCTTGAGAGTAATGGGAAGTTAGCTATAATCAATTTTTATGGTGATGCTTTAGATGATCCATATTATTTTATAAGTGCTATACTTGGCGGGGCATTACTATCATTTTCTTCACATGGTGTTGATTATATGATGGTGCAAAGATTGCTCGGTACAAAGAATTTAGTTTCAGCAAAAAAAGCAATGATTGGTAGTGGAATATTTGTTTTTATTCAATTTGTGATTTTTTTATTTGCAGGCTCACTTATCTACTTAGTGATGGATGGTATAACAATTCAAAAAGATAGAGAATTCACAACTTTTATTATTAATTATTTACCCATAGGAATAAAAGGACTTCTTTTAGCAGGAGTACTTTCTGCAGCTATGTCTACACTAAGCTCATCAATCAATTCATTAGCTTCTTCAACGGTTTCAGATTGGCTAAATGGAAAATCTTCTTTAAAAAAATCAAGATTAATTAGTTTTATATGGGGAATGCTACTTATTCTAATAGCTTTGCTTTTCGATGAAGGAGATTCTTCAGTGGTTATTATTGGATTGCAAATAGCTTCTTATACTTATGGTGGACTATTAGGGTTGTTTTTACTAAATAAGTTTAATATCAAATTTAATTCTATAAGTCTGATAGTAGGTTTAATATCAAGTCTTCTGATTGTATTTTATCTAAATAATATAAATGTTGTATGGACTTGGTTTATTGGTATATCTGTTCTGGTTAATATTTTATTTACTATACTAACAGAAATAGTAATTAATAAAAAAATAGTTTGGAGATCTAATTAGATTTTAGCTGTCTTTTCTATAATTGACTTTCATTGAGTCTAATCTTTTATATTGCCATTTCATTCTTTCTTTAAAACTTTCAAAATCTCTATCACTTTTTTTAGACCATAGTACTTCAGCCATTGCACTCATCCTTGGAATAGCCATGTATTCAACTTTCTGAGGTGTATTGATATATTCAGTCCAGACATTACCTTG
>JAACCT010000025.1 GCA_009937255.1 Dehalococcoidales bacterium | reverse complement strand
TCTGAATTAGAAATTAATACAAACTGATTTTGTAAATCCTCGGAATGAGCATAGTTTGCTAATGAAATAACATTCATAGATTCAAGTTGTAAATTTTCTCCTAAAAATTTTATATTTTTTATACCTGCTAACCTAGTTTTAGATTGAAAAATATACCTACTAAGTGCAACTGTACCTTCTAATTTACTACCACCTCCACAAAGAATAACTCTCTCAGGTAAATTATTTGTTCCAAGAGTTTCAATTATTTCTTGCTTTATAAGTGTAAAAATTTCAACAGCTCTTTCTTTTAAAACTTGAGAAATTTGTCTTTTGGTTACCTCAAATGTATTGGTAGAATTATTTTGTTTAATAATAATTTTTTCTGCAATTCTTTCATTTTCAGGAGTACAACTAGTTTCAGTTTTTAATTGATTAGCAAATTCTATATTTGTTGAAAATGCTATAGCCAGATCTGATGAAAATTGACCTCCTCCAACAGGTAAAGCTCCTGTAAGTATTGGATTACCTTTTTTAGAGTAGCAAAAATTGGTTGATGAAGCTCCTATATCAATAATTAATGATCCGATTTCTCTTTCATCTGAATTTAATACAAATAATGATGATGTAATTATTTCTGAAGTGACTAATTTTGGAATCAATCCAGCTTCGGAAACTATATTTTCTATTATTTTTAGATAATTATTATTAATATTTACATATAAATTTTGTACAGTTATTTTTTTTGAGTGCATACCTAAAGGATGTCTAATGCCAATCATTCCATCTAAGCTATAGTCCAGAGGAATAATGTGCGCAGTTTTCTTATCTGTAAAAGAATTAATTTTAGGATTATTTTTACTTAGTAGATCGATTTGTTCTTGATTTATAATTTCAGTACTATCATCATTTTCTAAAGAAGATTCTATAATAGTAGAACTAACATTTGTTCCACCTAGAGATATATTACACTCAACTATTTCATTATTAACATTTTTATAATCTCTTATAATATTTTTGACTTGGTTTGATACAGTTTGTATCATATCTTCACTTAAATGATCTTTAACTGTTTGAGCATATTTTTTTTCCGCGTAAAATAATATATCCAAATTATTAGATTGTTTTTCTGTTAAGAGCAACTTACATGATGAAGAACCTATATCTAAAGATAATACCTTTCCCATTATGAAATCCTTTCTATAACTCTAAGTTTTGCACTTCTACTTCTTCTGTTACTTTTAATTTCATTATATGTTGGAGCAATTGGTTTTTTAGTGATTATTTTTAATTTTGGTTTATGTTCACATTCACATTTTGGTATATTGGGAAGACAAATACAATATTTTGATTCTTTTCTGAAGAAATTTTTTACAATTCTGTCTTCTAAAGAATGGTAGGAAATTACTGCTATTCTTCCTCCAACTCCTACAATATCTAATGCTTGTTCTAGAGCTTTAGATAATGAAGATAACTCTTCGTTTATGTATATTCTTAAGGCTTGAAATGTTTTAGTTGCAGGGTTTATTTTATAATTAGTATTTCTAACATTCTTTTTTATCAATTCAGCTAATTCGTCCGCATATTTTATTGGTCTATTATTAACGATAACTTTAGCAATTTGTCTAGCTTTTCTTTCTTCACCTAAATGATACAAAATATCTGCTATTTCGTTTTCGTCAAAAGAATTTATAACTTCATCGGCAGTTAATTTTTGATCAAAAGAAAATCTCATATCTAATGGAGATTTTCTCCTAAATGAAAAGCCTCTGCTTTCAATATTTAGTTGTAATGATGAAACCCCTAAATCAAATAATATTCCATGAGGCGGAATGAAATTTGATTTCATGGCAATTTTTTTTATATTTTTGAAATTATCATTGATAGAAATAAACCTATCTTGATAATCTGAAAGCCGAGATTTAGAAACTTCTATTGCTTCATGATCTGCATCTATTCCTAGAACTTCTCCACCTGGAGTACTAGCATCAAGTATAGATTTAGAATGACCTGCTTCTCCAAGAGTGCAATCTATATATCTTCCTCCCGAAGTAACATTTAAAAATTTTAAAACTTCAGGAACCATTACTGGACTATGTTGGATTTCTAGGTCTTTCAAAAGCAAAACTATTCCTTTATTTTTTTATTATAAAGGTTTATGATGACATTTTTAATGTTAATTTTTCAACTGAACTTCGAAACGAGTTTAAATAATTTATTATAAACTTAAATAAAAAATATGAAAAAGTTTGTATCCATTACAATTTCTGATTCTAGATTTATTGATAATTCAATACCTGATTTAAGTGGAGATAAAATAATCGAAATTTTATCAAATTCTAACCTAGTACTTTATGATAAAAAAATAATACCTGATGAAGAAGATAATATATCAAAAACTCTAAAATTTTACTTAAATCAAGCTGAGGTAGATTTTATAGTTACTACTGGAGGAACAGGAGTAACAGTTAGAGATATTACACCAGAAATTACTAGTAAATTTATAGACAAAAGAATTGATGGTATTCCAGAAATGATCAGATCTCAAAGTTTTAACAAATTACAAACCTCCATTTTATATAGAGGATTGTGCGGTATATCAAATCAAAAACTATTATTAAATTTACCAGGAAGCCCAGGTGGAGTTGAAGATGGGCTGAAAATAATTGTTCCAATTTTAGATCATATATTTAATATGATTACAGGTGATACTAAGCATTAAATATTTATTATGAAAACTTTAGATATAGTAACATTATTTCCTGAGATTATAGATTTTTATTTCGAGAATACTCCAATTAACAAAAAAATTAATAAAGCTGAATTAGAAGTTAATACACATCAGTTAAGAGATTTTACAGAAGAAAAACATAATAAAGTTGATGATAATCAATATGGCGGAGAAGCTGGAATGGTTTTAATGGCTCAACCACTAATAAATTCAATAAATTTTATTACTAATTTTAGAAAACAAAAACCATTTACTATTTTAATGTCTCCCCAGGGGGAAAAAATTAATCAATCGATACTTTCAGAAATTTTCAATCATAATCATTTGGCTTTTGTATGCGGAAGATACGAAGGTGTTGATGAAAGATTTATTGAAGAAAAAGTGGATGTTGAATTATCTGTTGGTGATTTTGTTCTTTCTGGAGGTGAATTACCTACGATTCTAACAATTGAAGCATTATTAAGATTTATCCCAGGAACCTTAGGAAATAGAGATTCTTTTTTAAATGATTCTTTTGGGGAAAATTTTATATCCCAACTTAAAGGACCAGTTTATACAAGACCACCAATGCTTAATGGTAGAAAAGTTCCTGATATTTTATTATCAGGTGATCATAAAAAGATTCAAGAATGGAGAAAGAAGATTTCTGAAAAAAGGACACAATCAAGAAGAAATGATTTATTAAAATAATAAATTTAACTATGTATTTCTATAACTATAATGATATTATTAACACTTCGTACCAAATAAAAATTAATATATAAATATGAATCAAGAAGAATCTAAGGCTGAAGAGCCTAAATCGGAAGAACCTGTAGTAGAAGAATCTAAAGCAGAAGAACCTGTAGCAGAAGAACCTAAAGCAGAAG
>JAACCT010000101.1 GCA_009937255.1 Dehalococcoidales bacterium | reverse complement strand
TCATGAATCCAAATACAGCTATCATTAAAACAGATAGTAAACTAAAATTTTTCATTTTTTATAAATTAAATTAATACTGACACCAAATAATTGGTGTTTCGCTTCATCAAAGCTCATCAGAGTATTTTGTTAAAATTCATATTTTAAATTAATATTAAATGACCTCCCAGGGTTAGGCACCCCTCCAGCTACACCTCTAATTCTTGAAGTATGAGGTGTGTATTCTTTATTAAGTAAATTATTTATACCTATTGTACATAATAATTTATCGCTTAGCTTTAATCCAATTTGAAAATTTATCAAACTATAAGATTCCGTTAACTCTTCATACTCAGCAAAATATTCTTGACTAAATTTATAAACATGATAAAAAGAGAGATAATCAAACTTATATTTTACTAACCTTTTATATTAATTTAAGTCAAATAATATTTTTGTTTTTATACTATTAGCAGGAACTAAAGCTAATCCATATTGATCATCCTTATTTTTTGTTGGCAAGAAAGTATAGGACTGTTCTATGTGTAAATTATGTAATTTATGAGGATGATAATGCAAATTCATTTCAACACCTTTAATTTCAACATTATTATATTGTTCATAATTATACACTCTGTAAGAATCTATTAATGTATCGGCAGGAACTATGGAGATAAAGTCTGAAATATTTTGTAAAAATGGATTTATAACAAAACCAAAATGCTCATTAGCCCAATGGTATTTTAATTCAAATTGGTCTGCATATTCAATACGAAGATTTTCATTACCAACTTCAAACCTGTTTGTACCATGATGAACACCATTTGAAAATAATTCTGAAAAGTGTGGTGCTCTATACGAACCAGAGTAAGTAAATCTTAAAATATTATCTAAAAATTTGTAATAAATTCCAGATGAAAAGCTAGTGTTTGAAAATTCATTATCATAATTCACATTTGAAATATTATCCTCTGACTTTATATGTTTATAGTCGTAACGAATTCCTGAGTTTAAACCAAAATTATTTTTTTCATAATCAAATATCACGTAAGGACCTACATTTAATGTTGAGGCATCAGGAACTAATCTATAATCTTCATTATTTTTATTATCTAACACACTAAATTGAGAACCTAGATTAAATGTTAAATCTTTTATTTTACATCTAATATTTGGAGTGATTTGTGTATTTGAAATTGTAAGATCAAATGCGGGCCTAGTCCACTTCTCATATTCCTTTAAGTTATTTATAAAATGACCAAGATGTAGACTTAATTTCAAGTTGTTAGATAAGTAATTTAAATTGTAATTAAAGAGTTGATTGTTTACCAACTGATATGGGGTAAGTAATTTATATGCATCATTAAAATCAAATGAAGAGGATGTAATATCTTCAATATTAATATCGGCAGGGTCTTCATGAGCGTGAGCAGGTATACCTGGATTCTCATGATGATATTGATACCTAAAAATATTTTGTAAATTTTTGTATCTGTGTGCTACAGAAAACTTAATTGCATTTTGATTAAAGCGAGAGTTAAAAAGATAATCGTTATTTGGAAGTCTGTAATCTGAAGAAATAGAATACTGTCCATAAAGGTTGAAGAAAAAATTATTTTTATTCCAATTTAAACCAAACTGACTACTGCTTAAATAACTACTATTATCAAATTTTGAGGCAATATATCCATTCATTTTTTTATTTGAAACAAAAGGAGAATCCTTAAAGAACAACAAACCACCTATTGCTTCAGCACCATATTTTAATGCACTTGCACCTTTAATTAGCTCAACTTCACCTAAACCTAAATCTGTAAATCCAATACCGTGATCATTAGCCCATTGTTGGTTATTTATTTGCATCCCATTAAGATATGTAACAACTCTCATTCCAGATAAGCCTCTGACTACTACTTTCTGAATTCCTAATCCAGAAGAAACTATATCTACTCCACTTAATTGAGTAATACTCTCAACCATTGAATTATCTCTTAAAAAAACGTTTTCTAAAGATTTTTTATCGATATTGGTTAGCTTAGTATTTCCTAAATCACTGTATGATTCTACAACACCAACTTCATCAAGAGTGACATGAAGTTTTTTAAGAAAAACTATAAATTCACTACCCTCTTTATATTTTACAAGTTTAGAAACATATCCATTATTATAGAAGTTTAAATAGGTATTATTAGGTAATTTACTTTCAAAAAAGAATTCTCCTAACTTATTTGTTTTTAAAATTATATTTTGATCAGCAATAAAGACACTTACATTTTCAATTGGCTGATTTTCTTCATCCATTACTAAACCCGAATTTTGAGCAGAAACTGAAAAGCAAAAAGCAATCAGCAATGTAAAAATTAATGTTTTAATAAAAGATTTTAGATTCACG
>JAACCT010000024.1 GCA_009937255.1 Dehalococcoidales bacterium | reverse complement strand
ATTTTAGGAGTTTGATTTGCTTCAGATATGTTAATTTTAGAAGTTTGATTTACTTCAGGTAGGTTAATTTGAGAAGATTTTGATTCAAAGCTAAGTATTTTAAAATAACTATTGTTTAAAAATATTGATACTAACACTATTAATATTGAAATTGATATGATTATTTTAATCAATTTCTCTGAAGAAAGGAAAAATTTGTATGTGTTCATAAATTCAAAATTGATTGTATACTAAAATAGTTGAAATTAATAAAAAATACATTGAATTTAATAAATTATAATCTAAATTTTATTTCCAGAATACAAGACTTTAAAATAGGCTTAAGTTTTTTAATATTTTTGTCTTTAATATTATCTTTTATTTTATCCTTACCTTTGCTTTATTTATTATTTAAATTAACATTCGGCATCAACTTATTCATAGATTTTATATTTAATTTTAAAATTTTCACATTAGCAATGAATACAATGTTGCTAGTTATTTTAGTAGTTTTTTTTGCTATATTAATATCTTTACCTTTAGCGTTTTTAAATGTTAGAAGCAACATACCTGTTGCAAAGCATTTAACTTCTATAAGTGTGTTACCAATAGCTTTACCTAGTTATGTAATGGCTACTACTCAAATAGAACTTTGGGGACCTAGAGGATTATTTTATGATTTATTAAATAAAATATTTGGGATAGATAAAATTCCTTCATTTTATGGGTTATCTGGGTCGGTTTTTGTACTATCCCTAATTACTTACCCTTATATTTATATAGGCTTGTGCGCTATGTTTAGAAGATTTGATTATCAGATGATTGATGCTTCTAAAACTTTAGGATCTAGTAATTTACAAACCTTTAGAAAAATTGTTTTCCCTCTTGTAAAGCCTACAATTGCTTCAGGCTCTTTGTTGGTTGCTTTATATGTATTAAGCGATTTTGGGGCAATTTCATTATTAAGATTTAATACTTTTACTACTGCAATTTTTAACAGAATGTACTCCAGTATAGGTAACTATGGAGTTTTAGAAATTTCTACTTTAGCTATTTTTTTCTGTTTTTTTATACTTTTTCTTGAATCAAGAACTAGAAATAATGCTAGACATTTTTCTAATTCTTCTGGTTTTAAGATAAAAAAAGCAGACCTTGGCATTTGGAGATGGATTCTATTTCCAATTGTATTAATACCTCCTGTTCTTGGATTTTTATTACCAGTATCAGTTTTAATATATTGGTTGATTCAAGGAATGCAAAATGATAACTCTTTCACAAATATCATATCCTCAACTATAAATACTATTTCAATTTCTTTAGTTACATCATTAATTGTTACTATTTTTTCTATCCCCATAATTTTAGTTATAAGAAAAAAGATAAAATTTTTATCTTCTATAATTGAAAAATCTTGTTATATAGGACTTTCATTACCAGGTATTGTTGTAGGAATGTCACTAGTTTTCTTTAGTATTAATTATTTTGATATGATTTATCAAACATATATAATTTTGATTCTGGCATACTTAATTTCATTTTTACCAGCAGTAATTACTCCTATTAGGTCCACTTTAACCCAAATTGACCCAAAACTAGAGGAGGCTTCTTTTACTTTAGGGAAAGGTAAAATATCTACTTTTTATAATATAATTGTAAAACTTTCGACACCAGGATTTATCTATGGAGCAATATTAGTCTTTATATTATGTTTAAAAGAATTGCCTGCAACCTTAATATTAAGTCCAGTAGGATTTAGAACTCTTGCTACTAGTATTTGGGGATCTGCAAGTGAGGCATTTTTTATGGATACTGCTGCTGCTTCATTGATTTTAGTAATAATAGCCGGGATACCTTCATATTTATTTATGTCAAATGATCTTTCAAGGAAAATTACTTTATGATGGATTTAAACAAAATCTTAGAAATAGATGATATGTCTTTTTCATATAGCGAAGAAGACAAAATCTTAGAAAATTTTTCAATTGATGTAAATGAAGGAGAATTTGTTACAGTATTAGGAGATAGTGGAGTTGGAAAAACAACCTTATTTAGAGCAATTAACGGATTAGAAAAAATAAGCTCAGGGTATATACGATTAGAGGGAAATTTATTATCATCAGCTTTTTATCATATTCCAGCAGAAAAGAGACCAATTGGAACTATCTTTCAAGATTATGCACTTTTCCCTCATCTTAATGTAGAAAAAAATATTTTTTATGGATTAAAGAAAAAAAATTATGATAAACATTTTGTAAAAGAAGTTTTAGGACTATTAAGGGTTGAAGGTTTTTTAAATAGATATATTGATCAGCTTTCTGGAGGCCAAAAACAAAGAGTTTCACTGGCTCGAGCTTTGGTAAGAAAACCAAAATTATTACTAATGGATGAGCCTTTTTCAAATTTAGATAAAAATTTAAGGCTACAAATAAGAAGAGAATTAAAAAAAAATCTTATCGAAATTGGTAGTACTGTACTATTGATTACCCATGATTCAGAAGAAGCTTTGTCACTTTCAGATAAAATTGGATATTTATATAAAGGAAAAATAATTCAATTTGATTCACCTTATGAGCTTTTTCATAATCCCAATCATAGAATTATTGCTACAAGTATTTCGAATTCTAATGTTATTAAGGGAGATGTTTTATCCGGAAAAGCAAAAACAAAAATTGGAGACTTCATATTACCAAAGAATTATAAAAATCAAGGTGGAGCATATATTAATGTAAGATCAAATCAAATTAAATTGAACAGATCCTCAAGAAATTTTGAAATTATTCAAGAAGAATTTCTTGAAGGAAAAGAACTTTATATATTAAAAGATATTAAAGATGGGCAAACTATAAATGTCAGCATGGATAGTTCATCAAAATTTTTAGTTGGAGAAAAAGTAGGTATTGAAATTATTAATAATAAATCAAATATTATAGATATTTCTTAACTACTACACATGCATTTTGACCACCAAATCCAAAACTATTTGATAAAGCATAATTTACTTCTTTTCGAATCATCTCATTTGGGACATAATTTAAATCACAATCAGGATCAGAAGTTTCCTGATTTATAGTAGGGTGAATTATATTTTCTTTAGTTGATTGAATACAAGCTATTATTTCCAAAGAACCTGAAGCGCCTAAAGCATGCCCTATCATTGATTTTGTTGAAGAAATTGGAATATCTTTTGCAATATCACCAAATAAATTCTTGATAGCCAATGTTTCAATTCTGTCATTTGTTGGAGTTGAAGTGCCATGTGCATTTATATAGTCAATATCATTATTTGTTATCCCTGCATCACGAATAGCTGTCATCATTGCGTTAGTTGCGCCTAAGCCATCTTTATGAGGTTGAACTAAATGAAATGCATCAGAAGTTACTCCAAATCCTGCGATCTCTGCAATAGGAGAAGCCCCTCTATTTAAGGCATGTTCTTCTGATTCTAAAATCATTATTCCTGCCCCTTCTGCAGGAGCAAATCCATCTCTATTTGCATCAAATGGCCTACTTGCTTTTGATGGATCTCCTTCCCAAGTAGTTAGAGCATGCATAGTGCTAAAACCACCCATTCCAATTTCACAAATTCCTGATTCAGCTCCACCAGTTATAACTATATCTGCTTTATTATTTTTGATTAATTCAGAAGCTTCTCCAATAGCTTGAGTCGATGCAGCACATGCCGTTATACTCGTACTATTATAGCCTGTAGCTCCATATATTCTTGAAATATTTGCTGAAGCCATATTAGCTAGCATAGAAGGTATATAAAAAGGACTCATTCTCATGACTCCTTTTTTCTCTTTTATTTGGGCCTGTTGATCTGTTTCAGGTAATCCACCAGAACCTGTTCCAATAAGAACACCTATTCTCTCAGGATCCACTTTACCTATAAAATCTGATTCTTCCACTGCTGATCTAGAAGCAGCAACTGCTAATTGAGTAAATCGTGCCATTCTTTTTGCTTCTTTAGGATTCATCCAATCGCTAGGGATAAAATTTTGAACTTCTCCGCTTACTTTGCATGGAAATGAATCCGCATCTACTTGAGTTATCTCTCTAATTCCTGATTTTCCTGCTTTTAATGAATTCCAAAATTCATCAACATTATTTCCAAGACAAGAAACAACTCCAATTCCTGTAACAACAACTTTTTTATTCATAATTATATTTTTCTGGATTTATTTTTTTTACTAACTCTAAAATTTCAGCCGCTATATAAAGTGATCCAAAGGCTATAATATTTTCGTTATTTTTTGATATTTTTTTAGCTACCTTATAAGCCTCAGCTGAATTATTAGTTATTTCTATTATATCTAAGTTTAATCCTTTCAATTCTTTTAATATATTATTTATTGGCTTTGATTTAGGTATCCTACTTTTAGTTAAAATTATCTTAGGATTATATTTTTTTAAACATTTTATTGTTTCTTTTGAATCATGACCTTCAGTAGATCCATAAATCCATATGGCTCTACTGATATCAAAATTTAATTGTTTTAATGTTTTTAAAAGAGCTTTTGAAGATTTATTATTTTGTGCACCATCTGCGATTAAATAGTTTGATCCTAAATTTAGGATTTCACATCTACCTATCATGGTAGTTTTTGAAATATTTTCTGTTATTTTTTTCCATTTAGAATCTATTTTTTTCAAATTTTTAAAAATCTGAATAGTTTTTATAGCTGTTTTTAAATTTTCTATTTGATGTTCTCCAACTAAATTTAAGTTAAATTTATATTTATTATTTAAAATTATCTTTTGCTTAAATTTACCATCACTTTGAAAATTTCGAGATTTTAAATCAACTTCTGATGATTTGTATAAAACAGATTTATTTAACTTTGAGACATATTTAATTTTTTTTTCAACAATAAATTTTTGCTTTGAGGTTATAACAGGAGTTTTTGGTTTTATTATTCCACTTTTTTCAATAGCTATTTTTTCTAAATTATTTCCTAAAATTTTTGTGTGGTCTTTACTTATTTGAGTTATTACAGATATATCTGAATCTATTACATTAGTTGAATCTAATCTTCCTCCTAAACCAACTTCAATAACTGAAACTTCAGTTTTTTCATCTCTAAATACTATAAATGCTAGCAATGTAATAAATTCAAAAAAAGATGGGGTTTGCTCCATCTCTTTTTTCATAATTGGTACTATTTCCCAAACTTTTTCAAAATAAAAATTAAAAAGTTTTTTAGAAATGGGAATATTATTTATTTTTATTCTCTCAGTTAATTCATGCATATGAGGAGATGTGAATAAACCTACTTTATATTCTGACAAAGCATTGGAAATTAAATTTGAAGTAGATCCTTTTCCTTTTGATCCTGCAACATGTATAAACTTTTGATTCCTATTAGGATAATCAAAAGTTTTCATCATAAAATTTACTCTATCTAAATGAAAACCTAAAGGCCTTTTTTTAACTTTGTCATATTCAAAGTTAGTTAATGACATTAATTTATTAATATTTTTTTTATAGATTAATTCTTGATTCATATTTTAAAAAATATATTCTTATGACATAAAGTAATTTTATTATTAATTATTGTATAAACTTTTTGGAGTATCATATATGGAATTTGTAAGTATTGAAGAAAGAAACTATAAAAATCAAAATATTTTAGTATCTACAAGCTGGCTTAATGAAAATCTGAATAATAATAATATTGTTATATTAGATTTAGATTCTAAGGAAATATATCAAAAAGGGCATATTCCAGGTGCCCTACACGTTACAGATAATTACTTTAAAACTTCTTTGGATGACAGAGTTCATGTTCAAAATGAAGATCAAATTTCCAAAACATTTTCAGAATTAGGCATTTCTTCAAATACTACCGTAGTTGGATACGACAGGTCTGCATGCTTATATGGATTTAGATTAGCCTGGGTATTAAATTATTATGGACATACTAATGTTAAAGTTTTAGATGGCGGATTCCCTAAATGGGAACATGAAAGTAGAAGTATACAAATTGAATCTTCAATTCCAGATAATAAAAATAAATTTATACCAAAAAGTCCAAATAATGAAATTTTTTCTAATAAAAATGCATTAGTTGATATTATAAATTCTGATTCAAAATATCAAATTTTAGATGTTAGGTCTGATGATGAAAGAAATGGTATAAATCTTAGAGGAGGAAAAAGAGGAGGTTATATCCCTAATTCTTCACATAAAGAATGGGTCAATTTTAATACAACTGGAAATATACCTATTTTAAAAAGCGCAGAAGAAATTCTAAAAATAACTGATGACTTAGGACTAAATAAAGATTTACCTACTATTACATACTGTCAGGGTGGTATAAGAGCAGCACATGTATTTTGGGCATTAAAATTATCTGGATTCAAAAATGTTATGAATTATGATGCCTCTTGGCGAGAATGGGGTCAAGATAATTTATGCCCTATAGTTGATATGACCCAAAATGGAAAATAAAACTAAAATATTAATTATTCTTGATGGTTCAGAAGAAAATGAACGATCTATTGAATTTGTCCTAAAATCTAATTTTTTTAAATTTGATGAATTTTCTCTATTTTTTATTTTACATCCTGTAAATCCAGTCAACCAAATTAGGGAAAAACAACTTTTATATCATGATTTTGTACACGATCATGGAAGAAAACTTGCAAATATGTATGTTGAAAAAATTCAAAGTCTAATTTTATCTAAAAAGCCAGAAATTAGAATCTCACATAGTATCGTAAATTCTAAAACTAATATTCTTGAAAGAATATCTATGCAAGATATTTCTTTTTCTTTAATATCTGGTTCGAAACAAAATAAATTAAATTATTTATTACTATCTAAGAATTTCAATTATTTCTTAAAAAATATTAGACCTTTAGTATTTATTCCAAAAAATTTCATTTTTGATGATAGATTAAATAATAATTTAGTATCAAAATATTCAAAAAAATTATTTAATTCAGAAATGATCAATTTTTTAATAAATGATAAAAATAATGCATTAAATTTTAATAAGCTAACTTTTCTATTTTCTAAAGAAAATGAAAAAATAGAAATAGAAAAATTTATAGAAAGATTACCAAATAATAAGTATGAATTCCAATTAATAAAAAGTAATGAAAAAATAACAGAATTCCTATCAAAATTAAATAATAATGAAAATTTAATATTTAATTATGCTCCGAAAATAAAAAGTTATTTTTGGAATAATCTTTCTAAAAACTCAAATTTTTCTTTGATAAATTCTAAGTTTCCAATTATTTTTAATAATTATTAATTTGACTTAGATCTTGCAACATAACTTATCAGAGCACCAATTAAATTAGCAAACCAAGTGTATGGAATAAAAATAAGAGCTAATATTATTGTAAAAATAGGATTAATTCCCATTACATCTGCTTCATTTAGGTATTGAATTATTGAGTAAATTATAATTAATGAACATGGGATAAAAGTTATACCAGCCGTAATTAAGCTAAATGTAATAATTTTTTCTTTATCAGCTTTAGCTATACCACCCCCTATAAATCCACCTACAAAAGGCATAACTGGAACAAAAAAATGCACAATAGGAATAGGCAAAATAGCAAAAACTAAAATTATAGAGATTAATGCACCTTTTATCATTTTAAAAAATTATTATAGTATAATTTCATTGTAAAATAAAAAATAATTTAGAAATAACCATTTTGCCAAAAAATTTACCATTTGTAGACATTATAATTGTTGGTTCCGGTGCTTCAGGAGGTGCTTGTGCATGGAAGTTATCAGGAAGTGGTGCAAAAGTAGTCCTATTGGAACAAGGAAATTGGTTTGATCAAAATGACTATCCTGGAGATTCAAATGATTGGGAAATAGTTTCTAAAAATTCTTTTAGCTTTAATCCTAATATTAGAAAACTTGATTCTGATTACAAAATTTTAGATGAAAATTCAGATATCCATCCATTAATGTATAATGCAGTTGGAGGTTCAACTCATCACTGGACAGCTCATACTCCTAGATTTCACCCTTCAGATTTTAGAGTTAAAACCTTAGACGGAGTAGCTGATGATTGGCCTATTTCGTACTGGGATCTTGAAGAATATTATGATTTAAATGATGTTATGATGGGTTGTTCTGGTATAAATGGAGATCCAGCAAATCCTCCTAGGTCTCCTAGGCCAATGCCTCCACTTCCTTTAGGAAAAGATGGAGAAAGAATAGCTCAAGCTGCTGATAGGTTAGGTTGGCATTGGTGGCCTTCTGATTCTTACCAAGCATCTGAAAATTATAAAGGAAGAATTGGCTGGAATAATCAAGGGACTTTTGCATCAAAGAATAAATGGAAATCTATAGCATCAACGGATCATACATATATTACTCCAGCTATTGAAAATGGCCTTGAAGTAAGAACTAATTGTGCGGTTCAAAATATTTCAGTAGATAATAATGGAAACTTAACAGGAGTAATATATGTTGATAGTAAAGGAACTCACTACTTTCAAGAAGTTGGAAAAGTTATATTAGCATGTAACGGTATAGGTACTCCAAGAATTCTTTTAAACAGTAAATCAAAAAAGTTTCCAAATGGTTTGGCTAATTCATCTGGTTTAGTAGGGAAAAATTTAATGTATCACCCTTACGCTTCTGCAACAGGCTTATTTAATGAAAATGATATAAATTATACTCTTGGCCCATTAGCTAATATAATCATTGTTCAAGAATTTTATGAAACTGATCCAAAAAGAGATTTTTTAAGAGGATATTCTTTTCAGATGAATAGATCCCATGGTCCTGCTCATACAGCATTAGGTTCAGGTTCAGGTGGGGTAAGTATTCCATGGGGTAAAGATCACCATGATGAATTTTCAAAAAGATTTAAAAAATATTTAGGTTTTGCAATAATTAGTGAAGATTTGCCTGAACTGCATAACAGAGTTGAAATTGATGAAAATTTAAAAGATAAAAATGGGATCCCTTTGCCAAAAGTATTTTATAAAACATCTGAAAATACAAAAAAACTTTTAAATCATGGTTTAAAATCAGCTGAAAAATTATTAAAGGAAGCAGGGAGCTATGATGTCATAAAACAACCTCTTATAGAAACTGCAGGATGGCATCTTATGGGAACTGCAAAAATGGGTATAGATCCTAATACATCTGTAGTTGACTCAGAATGCCAAACTCATGATGTTGAGAATTTATATATAATAGACGGATCTGTATTTACAACTTCTGCAGCAGTAAACCCAACTCCAACTATTCAAGCAATTGCACTTAGAACCGCAGATAAAATATTAAAAGGTTAGTTTTATGAGTATTAGTAAATTAGATATAAATATACTTTATGAATTTTTTGATTTAATCATTCCTTCTAATGAAAAAATGCCACCAGCTTCAGAAATTATTACTGAAGAAGAGTTCCTAAAACTTATTTCAACAACTGATAAATATGATGAAGGTTTATCTAATGTGGTAAGTTTCATTAGAAAAGAACCAACTGCTCGGGTTATGGGTGGGCCAATGGTAGTAAATGAAAAACAAAGAGCAGATATATTAATTCTTATGGAATCTATAATTCCCGATGATTTTTCAACTTTAATTGAAACTGTATATTTACTTTATTATTCAAAAAGTGAAATTCATGAAAAAATAAATTGGGATACCAGAGAAGATTCAGAAGAAAATAAAATAGACTCCTTTGATCCTGCTATTTTAAAAAATATTTCCAAAAAAACACCTTTTTGGAAAAAAGTTTAGATATATTTATTTTTTCAATGCAAAGTATGAACCAATAAATACAAGTAATATTGATATTACCAACTCAATTCCTGGTTCTTCAGATAAAAGCATCCAAGCAAAAAATACTCCTAAAATTGGCTGAAATAAATTAAAAAAAGTAACTTTCCCTGGTAAGTATGTTTTTAAAACATGAGTCTGCAGAATCAATCCAAAACCAGCTATAATAATTCCTAAATAAAATAAAGAAATAATTAATGATTGCGTAAAAACAAACTCTTTGTTTTCAAAAAGCATGGATATTATAAAAAATGAACTAAAACCAAATACTGTTTCAAAAAGTACTACATGAATTTTATTTATTCCTTGAGTAATATGCGACACATATACTAATCTAGCTCCTAATATAAGTGCAGATATTAGAATTAATGCATCTCCAATTAAATATTCGATAAAATTGTTATTAAAAGATTCCCAAAATAAAACGACTATTCCCAAAAAAGCTAATGATAAGCCAAATACTCTAATTTTATTTAATCTGTCATTTTTATTATAAAAATGAGAGAACATTGCAGCCCATAAAGGAAAAGTTACAATCATTATTACTCCATGGCTTGCTGTTGTTTGATCTTGACCAAATAAATGGAATGCGAATTGAATTGGTACTACAAGACTTGAAATTGCTAGTGGTATTAAACTCTTTTTAGAAATCTTAAAGGATTGTTTAGTATATATCCCCCAAGCTACAACAACAAAAATACCTAATGCAAATCTCATAAATCCTAATCTAAAGATAGGAGCATCTTCTAAACCAATTTTTGCAGCTAGAGGGTTTGCTGACCACAATATAGCTATTAGAATTGCTAAAGCTCCACCTTTTTTATCTAAAGATTTTCTTTTATCAAGATTATTACTCATTATGAAATTTTATTCTTATAAGGATTAGGAAATAAAGATTTATTTACAAGTTACTATCCTATCAGAATTAAACTTTAGAGCCTCTTCGTAAAACTTTTCCAGGTGTTATTTTTTGATGAATTCCATCATCTATAACAACTTCACCATTCACTATTACAAATTCTATTCCTTTAGCATATTGATGAGGATTTTCAAAAGTAGCTTTATCAATTATAGTTTTAGGATTAAAAATAGTAATATCTGCATTGTAATTTTCTTTAATTATTCCTCTTTGTTTTAAGTTTAATCTCCATGCAGGAAATCCAGTCATTTTATATATAGCTTCTTCTAAAGATAATTTAGATCTTTTTTCTCTTATATATCTTCCTAATATTCTGGGAAATGTTCCATAAAATCTTGGATGCGGCTTTCCATTACTATAAAAACCTTCAGTAGATACTGCATTTCCATCAGAACCAAACATTGCCAACCTGTGATCCATAAAGCATCTAATATCTCCTTCTTCTCTATTATGATAAATTACTGAAACAACAGCTTGATCTTCTTCTGTAAGTTGGAGTATTGTTTCACTTTCATCTAGATTTCTTAAGTCAGCAATTTCTTTTACTGATAATCCAATTACATCTTGGTTATCTGGATTTTTAACTGATGATATAACTATTGTTTCCCATCTTTGAGGTAATCCATCAATACCTTTAGTTATTTCTGATTTAATTCTTTGCCTTAACTTTGAATCCCTTAGTCTTTCTAAAAACTTTTCTATTCCTCCTGAATGAGACCATAATGGCATTGTTTGATCAAGCCCTGCTCCTGCTGCAGTGTATGGGTACATATCATAAGTTATATCTAAGCCTGAGTTTTCTGCATTTTCAAAAATTCTATGCATCTTTGGTCCATCTCCATAATATCTCCAATCGGTTATTGCTAAATGAGAAAATTGAACAGAAATATTACTTTTTTTACCTATTTCTACAGCTTCTTCTATTTTAGATAAATGTTTGCCTGCTCCTTCTCTGGCATGAGTGACATAAAAAATTCCTTCATAGTGAGAAATAGATTTACGAATTTCTATGATTTCATCTGTTGAAGCAAACGCTGAAGGTGGAACTGATAATCCAGTAGATAGAGAAAAGGCTCCCTGCTCAATTGATTCATTAGCTAACCTCTTCATTTTAGCCATTTCAGTACCTGTTGCAGGTCTATTTTCTATTGCACCTGAAGCAACCTGCAAAGCAGCATAACCTAATTGAGGTGCAATATTTATACTAGTTCCTTTTTTCTCAATAAAATTAGCATATTCATCAAATGTATTCCAAGACCATTTTGTTTTTGGATCATCTGCATTTCCTCTTTTTTCCCATAAACCATCTCTTATAGTATTTGGATTATTATTTCCTGAAGGAAAAGCTGAATAACTACAGTTTCCAGTAACTTCAGTAGTTACTCCTTGATATATTTTACTTTCATTATAAGGATCGTTTATTACTGAAATATCTGAATGAGTATGTATATCAATAAAACCTGGAGAAATAATAAGATTTGATGCATCAATTATTTTATTTGCTTGAGCATTTAAAATAAATCCAATTTTAGAAATTTTATTATTATTTATAAATATATCTGACTTATATTTAGATTTATTTGTTCCGTCAATTATTGTTCCGTTTTTTATTATTAAATCAAACATAATAACTCCAAGAATAAAATTAAATTTATAATATGATACTCATAGCAAGTTATTTTATCTCCTACTTTTTATAGATTTAAAATAACTAATAAGTTATAAAATATTTATGCCCACTATAATAAGCCACTCAATAATAGGGATT
>JAACCT010000100.1 GCA_009937255.1 Dehalococcoidales bacterium | reverse complement strand
GAATCAAATTTAGGATTAGAAAATAAAATAGTGATATCTAAAATTGATTTTGCTTTATTTAATGACAGGCCTAAGTTTTTAATCTCACTGATATTTAATTTCTCAAATTGTTTAGGCTCAAAATAGATAGAATTAAAATGATCAAGAATTTTATTTTTGATGGATTCGGCAGCTCTTGTAGATATAAATTGTGATATAACTATACCTACTAATTCATGAAAATAGTTGTTATCTTTATTTGAAAATTTGATTGAACCATTCTTTTCGATTATTTTTTTTAAAAGTTTATCTTTATTAATTAAGTAGTTTTCTTGTTTTGAATATTTCATAGTGCCAATTGTAATAAACTATATTGTTCGTAATTGAAATATTTGTTAGAATTACCAAATGGTAACACCTCATATAAATGCAGAAGATGGAGCATTCGCTGAAGTAATATTGTTACCAGGTGATCCACTACGTGCAAAATTTATTGCTGAAACGTTTCTAGAAAACCCTAAAGAAGTAACAAATGTTAGAAATATACTAGGTTATACAGGTCAGTATAAAGATAGAAGGGTTTCTGTAATGGGAACAGGTATGGGGATTCCTTCAATATCAATTTACGCAAAAGAGTTGATTACTGAATATAATGTAAAGTCACTTATCAGGGTCGGTAGTTCTGGTTCAATTGCAGATCATCTTGAGCTTGGAGATATTGTTGTTGGTGTTGGTGCTTCTACTGATTCAGGTGTAAATAGAGCTAGATTTTTTAATGCTGACTTTTCTGCAACTGCATCATGGGAATTATTACATAATTTTGTACATAGTGCAGAGTCGATGGGTAAAAATGTTCATGTTGGAAATATCTTTTCTGGCGACTTATTTTATGATCCAAGAAAAGTCACATTTGATCTTATGCAAAAAATGGGGATTTTAGCAGTTGAGATGGAAGCTGCAGGATTGTATGGTGTTGCCTCAGAATATGGTGCTCAAGCACTTGCAGTCGCAACTGTTTCTGATGTTATATCAAAGAATTTACAAATGAGTTCTGAAGAAAGAGAAATAGGCTTACGAACTATGGTAGAAATTACACTAGATTCACTTATCTAAATCTATTAGTAAAATTTTCTAGCTCTTCACTGTTTGGTTGATGTCTAGAACTTTCACCCTCTAATGTATAGGCTGCAACAGTATTTGCATTTAATAAAGCTTTTTCAAGATTATTTTCATTAATCATTGAGTGAATAAAACCAACATTAAAAGCATCACCAGCTCCTACGGTATCTATGGGTATTACTTCTAAACCTTTGGAAGCTATTACTTTATCGTTTATATAAGTTGTAGATCCATTAGCACCATCTCTTGTAATAAATACTTGGTCATGTTCAGCAAAGTTACCAAGTTGTTGCAATAAATTATCTTTATTAAATAATTTATTTATTTCATCATGTAAGTTACCAAAGATGAAGTCTGAATATTTAATAGCCTGAAATACTGTTGTTTTAAATTCTTCGGTTAAACCCCATAATTCAGTTCGAAGATTTAAATCAAATGATATTTTTACTTTATTTTTTTTGCAAATTTTCATAGCGGCAAGCATAGAAGATTTCACTGGTTCCTCTCGAAGACTAATCCCAGAAACATGGAGCCAATCACTATTCTCTAAGTGAGCAATGTGATTGTCTGTTATTACGTATTTACTATGTGCTGCACACTTGGGAGGCCAAACATAAAGATCCCTTTCACCATTTTTACTGACTATCCCTATCACCATTGCAGTATTTGAATTATCAATTATTTCTAAATTCTCAGTATTAATTGAGTTAGTTGACATATTGTTTATAATGTCTTGACCATAAATATCATTTCCTACTGAACCAAAGAAAGAAATATTATTCCCTAATTTTGATAACCCTGCTGCAACATTAGCTGATGTACCTCCAAAAAATAATTTTGGTTCTGAGAGTTTACTAGACTTATTTAATGTAATAATTATATCGACATTTGAATCGCCTAAAACGCTAATTTTTTTCATCTGTCTGCCTACTGTTTTCTATAAATCTAGATACTTTTTTAATGTCTTTTACGAATGAACCATCAGGAAAATATTTATTAGTGTGTGTTAGGGAGTCGACAGCCCATGGTCTTACTTTTTTTATAGCTTCTGATACATTATCTGCAGATAAACCTCCAGCCAAAACAACTGGTATAGATACATTATCAACAATTTTTTTTGATATATTCCAATCATGAGTATTTCCACTTGCACCAATACCTTCCACTGAAGTGGTTGATGTATCTAAAATTATATAGTCTACTAATTTACTATATTGGATGGCTAAGTCTACGCT
>JAACCT010000099.1 GCA_009937255.1 Dehalococcoidales bacterium | reverse complement strand
GAAGTTAGATAACTTCTTTAATTAAAGGAATTGTAATCCTTCTTTTCATTTCCATTGAGAGCTGATCAAGGCTCTCAAGGATCTGAACTAAATCTGAAATATTTCTATTTGCATAAGTAAGCAAATATTGAGCTTCCTTATCACCCAGTTCGATCGATCTTAAACTAGCGATATGCTTTAGAGCTAACAATAACTCATCATCAGCTAGAGAGCGAAGCTCGTGACTTTGAAGTTTTCTTAGTCGTGAATCTAAATCTTTAAGCCCTAAATTCATATCATCAATATTCTTAGAAGATGTGAAAATTAATCTGTTATCTGAATTTAACGACCTATTAATAAGATTGAATATTGCTGTCTCCCAAATCTTATTCCCAACTGCATTTTCAATGCCATCTATACAAACTAAATCTACATTCTCTAATGAATCAAGGATATCAACACTAAATTCTGTTGTCTGCTTCATGGGTAGAAAGAAGGCTGATTTTCTTCTACTATGATAAAGATTGCATAATGCTTGTAGCAAAAATGTCTTACCTGAATCTTTTATACCAAAAATTAACAAATCATCGTTGAAAGCCTCATCCTGAAGAAGCAGTAATAGCTGTTTATTGAATTTACTTATATAAAAATTATCAAATGAAGATTTGTTATCTTTATTCCATGGAAAGGTAAGTTGTTTTGGATTATTCATTATGATATTTATTAAGACTCGAGAACCAATTTTTAGCATATACAAAAAGACTAAGTAAAGTCACCATGATGATAAAAATATCAAGCAGCAATAAAGAGGTAGTAATATTAAATATCTCAAAAATAAAAACAATAACAATGTATGCAATCTGAAGTCCTGTAGTAAGCTTTCCTAAAATATTTGGTAGAGGTGTCTCGGATTCAATTAATGTCATATGAACTGCAGCTCCTAGAAGAATTGCTACATCTCTTCCGATAAATATTACAAATATATATAAAGGAATATAAGAATTAAACCATAAAAAAAGTATAGTTCCTGATAAGAGAATCTTATCTGCTACTGGATCTAGTATAGTACCAAGATATGTTTGCCAATTCATCTTTCTTGCAAGAAATCCGTCAAGCGCATCAGTCAAAGAGGCAATTAAAAAATACCCCAGACTAATTAAAAAGTTACTTAATAAAATATTATTTAAAATTGGATAAATCAGCCCTATCCTTACTATTGATAACAGATTTGGTATAAAAATAAAATATTTACTCATTTGATATATATTAAATTTAGTTGCTCAGACTGTTTAAGATTATTAATATTAAAAAAACTATTATTTATAATATCTTTCTCAAGAGCAGTCATGTCACCCATAATAGTTGCTTTGTATCGAATTGTATTATTTTTAAAGCTAAGAATCTCTAGATCGGATACCCTTATTAATTTTAATAACTTATCTTTTGAAACCTTATAGTCTTCATATGAATTAATACCACTAACATCGATTTGTAAAGAAAAAATAGTAGATGTATCAATTATTAAATCTTTAAAAGCATTATTTATAACTGATTCCACATAATCTACAAAAACACTTTCAATATCTTCTTTATATAACTCATTGGAAATAGAAGTCTCGATATCCCCTGAAAAAGACCACTCATTTAAACCAAGATTTATTAGTTTTATATCAACAAGCTCATCAAAATTATATTTAGAAATTAAGTATTCTTTAGGAGAAAATAAGATATCAGAGTTTGATATGACCTTTTGGTCCTCTAAGTCAAAAATTGGTACATCTAAAAAAAGACCTCTTAGTTCTGATAATCTACCGAGTGAATTTATAAAAATTGAATCTAAACCATTTTTAGAATCTTGAGAAACAAAATAAGATGTTTCTGAACCTGACTCGATCTCAATTAAAAAAAATATTACTGGCCTAGAGTAGCCAATAATTGGTATAGCTAATTCTTTAAACTTTGAAATTATCTTATCTTGATTAAATTTTACTTCTAAAAAGCTTCGTTTATCGTAGTTTTTAATAGAGTAACTTATAATAAAATCTTTTCTAGAAG
>JAACCT010000098.1 GCA_009937255.1 Dehalococcoidales bacterium | reverse complement strand
TTTTAATGAAGAAGAAATGATTCCTTATTATTTAGAAACTGGAAACTTTAAATATTTAAAATCTGAAAATCTACCACTCATAAATCTAGGGTTAGGCAATAACTGGTTAGAAGAAAACACCATTTATAAAACAATAAATCATTTATAATGACTTCCTCCTACCCAACATACTAAGGACATTCTAGTACCTTTTTTTATTTTTTTAGCTTTGTGTAAAGTGTAACTCGGAAAAATATTTAAAGTTCCTTGTTCTTTAGGTAAAATCTTAGCTTTTTGGCCTACTTTAATCAAATTCCCTCCTCCAGAATATTTTTTTTCATTAGATAAATTTACTACACAACTTAATTTTCTAAAAGAACTTTTATAATTTCCCACATCTATATGCCAATCATAATGTCCATTTTTTTTGTATCTAGTCAATTGCATATTTTCTTGGTATTTTTCTAAATCCATTTGCCAAATATGAGAATTCGCTTCTTCTATATAATATTTCATTTTTTCCCATATCCACATCAAATCATTTCTAGGCTCTAACCAAAAAACATCAGAATTTCTAACATCGTCGTTTCTTTCCTTTTGGCCGTGTGTCAGAGCATCTTTCCAGTTCCAACCTAAAGAACATATATACTTACATTCTTCCTCATTGAATACATTAGAATATGAAGCATATGATTGATAATTAGTCAAAAAACATTTATCTATGTTTAACATTTTGAAGGTCACTTTATGAAAAATAATTTTAAAAAAAATAATTTTGTAGTTATAAATAATTTTATAGATGAGACTATTATAAATTCTCATTATATGTATATGTTAGATCTCTATAAAAATAACAAATTGCAGGTAGATAGAAACCAAGTTAAAGGTTCCTTATGTAACCGCAACGATATAGTTTTTGATACTCTTTTATCGAAAATGAGACCCTTGATATCCGAAGTTGTAGATAAAGAATTGTGGCCAACATATGCTTTTTGTAGATTATATAGAGAAGGTCAAGAGTTAAAAAAACATAAAGATAGACAATCATGCGAATACAGTGTTACCTTGACTTTAGGTTGCAGTAGCGATAAACTTTGGCCAATATATTTAGGAAATAAAAATAAAATTTCTTTGAATATTGGAGAGGCTTTAATATATAAAGGTAGACAAATAGAACATTGGAGAAAAAAACTTAAAGGAAATCATTATATACAATTATTTTTGCATTATGTAGATTCCGACGGTCCATATAAAGAATTTGTTTTTGACAAAAGAGAAGGGTTAAACTCTTTAGATTATGAAGTTTTTTCATACAATGATGTTAAATTCGCATAGTTATAAGCTCCAGTATTTCTCATGGATTTACAATTATAACAGTTACCGCAATAATTTTTATTACGCATATACTTGTCTGTATTATTACACGATACTGTATTATCCATTATAAATTTTAATAGATTAATATCTATTTCTTTTAATTTCTCTACAGATTCTTTCTTAGTTGTCCATATTATAGGATATCTAATATGTTCTAAAATTTTTAATTCTGGATATTTTTCATTCTGAATTATTTTCCCATTTTCATCTATTCCTAAATATTTTTTCATTACGTTTCCGCGTCGAGTGCCACTTTCTGTACCGATTTCTATTTCTACGTTTTCTTTTATTGCAACTGATAATAAGGGATCATATATAAAATTGATCCAATGATCACTATGGAATAGCGGAGAAAAAAATTCGGTGTATTTTTCCGCATCATATGTTTCAATTTTGTCACCATTAGAATATTCTACAGACCAACACAAATTTTTTTTAGCGTCTATTTTTGCTGATAATGGTTCTATGAATAGTTCATCATTTTGAATACTTTCGTATACTCTTTTAGCATCATGATAATCTAATGTCTTTCTAACTTTCAATGAATCTTGCATCAAATCTTTTGGATAAAAAATTCTAGGTTCTTTTATTTGATCTTTGAATTTTTCTCTTATGATTTTTAATTTTTCTAATTGAAGACGGTCCCTTTCGATCAAATGACGTTCAGGGGATGACATACTTAAATGATCTTCTTTGCCGTATTCAAAAATGTACCAAGGCTGTACCTCGTGACCTTCTAAAACAGC
>JAACCT010000023.1 GCA_009937255.1 Dehalococcoidales bacterium | reverse complement strand
TTTCTAGAAAAAGAGGGTTAATCCTAAAAGATCCATTTTTACTATTTGCCTCTAAGCATATAGCTAAGAATCATAAGGTGATTATGTGTGAAAGACCGCTACTTCCTTTGGCGGGCAGCTTTAAAAGGATGTCATGGTCATTTGATGAATATAGTCGATTGCTAAAAGATTTCAATATTATTGATATCGATATTCAAAAACCTAATCAGTTTAATAATAGTACTATTTCACCTTTTGTAGTGGGAGCGGTACAGTTTTTTTACCTTTACTCTTTATTTAAGAAGAATCTTTTAAATGATGATAATATCTATATGTTTGATCAAAATGAATTATCTGTTAATCCCAATCAATCAATTATGTCATTATTTGATTGGCTAAATATAGATTATTCAAAAAATGATATAGATAAAATAGTAATAAATATTTCAGGTTCATCTAAAAAGAATAAATTTCCCAAAGAAGGAGTGCAGCATGATCAGCTATATGATAAGCAACATGCTAATGACTATTTTAATTCAATATTAACAAATAATGAAATTGAATATGTGAAAGAATGTGAGATAATGATTTGTAGCGGAGGAGAGATTTGAACTCCCGACCTTCGGATTATGATTCCGCTGCTCTAACCAACTGAGCTACTCCGCCATCGAAGGCCTAAAGTTATATTACTTCATCCTAAAAGTCTAAATTATTTTTACAAGAAAAACGTTCCATTTTTTATCTTATTGTGTAATTTCAAGCATTGACAATATAATATAGAGGCTGAAACAACTCATGAAGTATAAAACAAAAGAAGAATTTTTAGATACAGTAGTAGATAATTATAAAGATCAAAAAGAATTTCATCAAGCTGTCGAGGAAGTTGTCCATTCTATATGGGATACAGCAGTAGCAAATCCAGAATATGGTAAATTTAATATCCTCGATAGAATCGTTGTTCCAGATAGAACAATTATTTTTAGAGTACCATGGATGGATGATAACAATGAGGTTCATGTAAATTTAGGCTATAGAATTCAATTCAATTCTGCAATTGGGCCTTATAAAGGTGGATTGAGATTTCATCCAAGTGTTGATTTAGGAATTTTGAAATTCCTTGCCTTTGAACAAGTACTTAAAAATAGCCTTACAGGATTAAATCTTGGAGGAGGTAAAGGTGGATCAAATTTTGACCCAAAAGGAAAGTCTGATAAAGAGATTATGAATTTTTGTTATGCTTTTATGAATGAACTTTATAGGCATATAGGTAGACGTACTGATATACCAGCCGGTGATATTGGCGTTGGAGGCAGAGAGATTGGATATATGTTCGGTCAGTACAAAAAAATAAGAAATGCATTCACTGGTGTATTAACTGGAAAAGGTACAAATTGGGGCGGAAGTGTAATTCGTCCTGAGGCTACAGGTTACGGATTAGTTTATTTCGTTGTTGAAATGCTTAAAATGAGAGATGATTCTTTAGATGGAAAAATTGCTACTGTTTCTGGATCTGGAAATGTAGCACAATTTGCGTGTGAAAAATTAATTGAATTAGGAGCAAAACCAGTAACCTTGTCTGACTCGGGTGGATTTATTTATGATCCAGATGGGATTACTCAAGAAAAATTAGAGTATGTCAAAGAGCTCAAAGGTGTAAGGTCTGCTAGGATATCTGATTATGCTAAAAAATACAATGTTGAATATTTTGAAGGAAAGCGTCCATGGTCCATAAAGTGCGATATTGCATTACCATGTGCCACTCAAAATGAATTGAATTTTGATGACGCTAAAGAGTTGTTAGAAAACGGATGTTTTGTAGTTGCTGAAGGCGCAAATATGCCATCTACTACAAATGCCGTACGTCATTTTATTGATAAAAAAATCTTATATGGTCCTGGTAAAGCAGCTAACGCTGGTGGGGTAGCTATATCTGGTATTGAAATGAGTCAAAATAGTACAAGAATTCCACTTAAAAGAGATAAGGTTGATGGGCTATTGAAAGAGATTATGCAGCGTATTCATACTACATGTGTTAAGTATGGCTCTAAAGATGACTTTATTAACTATGTAGACGGTGCCAATATCGGAGGATTTGTAAGAGTTGCAGATTCAATGATTGACCAAGGTATTGTCTAAATTCTTTAGTATTATTTAGACTGTTATGCTACGTAAGATCACATCAATAGACTTTCAGTCTAATAATAATACAAGTCAGTTTGTACTTATTCGAGTTGATTTTAATGTACCGGTGGAAGACGATCTAGT
>JAACCT010000022.1 GCA_009937255.1 Dehalococcoidales bacterium | reverse complement strand
TTAGAGCAGAAGTAATAAATTATAATGAATTTATAAAATTTAAATCTTTTATGAATCAAAAAAATAAAGAAAAATAAAATAAGAAAGTAAAGAATATATTGTTAATGATGGCAATATAACAAATTTTTTATTTTCAGTTTGATAGGAGTATAAATTGGAAGAAGAATTAGGAAAAATTAAAAAACCCAATGCTGACAAAGTAATGGGTAAAAAGAAAGCTTTTATTTGTGTCTTGCTTCAAGCACCTCAAGAAGCATCCAAAGAATTGCATGATCTAATATTTAATTATTGGGAAGCAGTGGATAAAAATATTTCAAATTTAGAGGAAAAAACTGGAGTAGTTAATAAAATATTTGTTGAAGGAATTCCAGGAAGTGGAGAAGATGTCGCAATTAATTTAAAAGAAGCAAGTATAGGTGCTTGGAATATCACAGAAGAAAGAAGAAAAACTGGAGCTAAATTTTCAGAATTAGAAAACTTAGAAATTTTACAAAAAGTTATAGATTGGTCTAAGTGCTTAAACTCAGGATTAACTAATAGAAGTGTTGCTGAGAAAATTTCAGAAGAATTAAAAAATGAATCTCAAGCAAGAATAGACTTTATAAAATCTTCTTTAGACAAGAACTTAGAAGATGGAGAGTCTGCAATTATTTTTACTGGGAATCAAGAAATAAGTATTCCTGAGGATGTCGAAAAGTTTATTATATCTCCTCCAGAATTAGATTTAGTAGCTCAATGGGTAAAAAAAGCTCAAGAAGCAATGGAAGCCCAAATGAAAGAACAGTATGAAGCTCAAGCTAAAGCACAATCTGCAGCAAGCAGTCAAAATGATGAAACTTCAAATTCTTCTTCAGAAAAACCTGATAGTGGGTTATGGACTCCAAACTAAATACAGCATTAGGCTTATATATTCATATACCATTTTGTCATACCAAATGTACATATTGTGATTTCAATACATATTCAGGTATTGAAAATTTAATTAATGATTTTAGTAATTCAATTTACAATGAAATAGAATTTTGGAAAATAAATGAAAATTATTTTATAGACTCAATTTTTATAGGAGGAGGAACTCCATCATATATTGATCCTGAAATAATTAAAAATATTCTAATAAAAATCAAAAAAAACTTTGAAATCTCAAAAGATACAGAAGTTACTCTTGAAATAAATCCTGAAGATGTAACATTAGAAAAAGCTAATTATTGGAAAGAAATAGGAATTAATAGATGTTCCCTTGGTATTCAATCCCTGCAAGATGAAGAATTAATATTAATAAATAGAAGACATAACGGTGAAAAAGCCTTATTTTCATTTGAAATTTTGAAAAAGGTTTTTAATAATATTTCTATTGATTTAATATATGGCCTACCGAAACAAACTAAAGAATCATACTTAAATACACTAGAGAATATTATAAATAAAAAGCCTGATCATATTTCATGTTACTCACTTCAAGTTGAAAAAGGGACTGTGCTAAATCAACAAGTAGTAAGTAGTCAAATATCAGTAGCTAACGATGATTTATCTGCTGAAATGTATGAAATAACCTATCGTTTATTAAAAGATAATGGATTTGCAAATTATGAAATTTCTAATTGGTCAAAGAATAATAAAAAATCTTTACATAACTTAAAATATTGGACAATGAAACCATATATTGGAATAGGCCCCGGTTCACATTCATATATAAAAAATAAAAGATTTAGTATTTCTAAGCCTCCTAAAAAATATATTGATTTCTTTTTAAACAAAACAAAAAATATTTGTACTTTAGATGAAAAAATTGAATATTTAAAAGAAAATAAAATACTTGATGTTTTTGAAATTCAGACACAAGAAAATGAGATTTTAGAATATTTAATGTTAAGTTTAAGACTAAAAAATGGTATCGATACGGATCATTTTAAAAATAAATATAAATCAGATTTTGAAGATTTATACTTAAAAAAAATCAAAGATTACATAAAAAACGATATTTTAATAAAAAAGAATACCCATTATCTACTAACAGAAAAAGGAAAGTTGTTTGCTAATGAAGTAGCTAATAACTTTGTAAAATAATGTTTTCTATATGTACTGCAGGTCATATAAATCATGGAAAAACTAGTCTAATAAAAAAATTAACAGGAGAAAATACTGATAGATTACCTCAAGAAAAAAATAGAGGAATGTCAATTGAATTAGGATTTGCAAAATATATAACTTCAAAAAATATTACTGCTTCAATTATAGATGTTCCTGGACACGAAAAATTTATAAAAAATATGATATCAGGAAGTTACGCAGTAGACTTAGTTTTATTAGTTATTGATGCGAATGATGGAATAAAAAAACAGACTTTAGAACATATTGAAATTATAAAATCTTTAGAAATAGAAAATTTGCTTGTAGTGGTTAATAAAATTGATTTAATTGATAAATCAGATCTGGAAAAGATTAAAAAAAATATACGCGACTTATTAAAAAATAATAGATTTAACCAATCTGAAATTTTAGAGATTTCTATAAAAAATAATGTAGGTATAGATCATTTAAGAAAAATTATAGATAGTAAAATACATCAAGAACAAAATTCTATTAATGGTCCCTCAAGAATATCAATAGATAGAGTTTTTAGTCTAAGAGGCAAAGGGACGATAATTACAGGTAAATTATTAGGCAGACCAATTTCTTCAAATTCTAAACTAGAAATTTATCCAAATAATAAAATAATCAAAATAAAAAGTATTGAATCATTTAATGAAAATATTAATCATGCTTCTAAAGGTACTAGATGTGCTATAAATATACAAAATTTTGACTCTAAAGAAATTAGTAAAGGAAATATAATTTCTGAAAAAGGTTTTATAAATACTTCTAAGTTTATTTATGCAAAAATGAATTTACTAAAAAATATAAAAAATAATACAGAAGTAATGTTTCATACTGGTACAAGTAGATCGACTGGAAGATTACAATTTATGAATGAAAAAAATATAGCTAAAATTTATTTTAAAAATTCTATTTCATTTATTGTTGGTGATGCTTTTATTATTCGAAATAACGAAGGGACAGTTGGTGGAGGAAAAATTATCTTTCCAGAAAAAATAAAAGAGGAATCTTTAATAAAATATTTTGCTTTATCAGATTCAAATAAAATAAATACATTATTAAAAATAAAAAAAATAGTTGATATTAAAAAAGTTTCAAATTATTTTGGAATACTAGAAAATGATATTTTGCATATTTCAAATTCTGATTCAAATATCATAGTAAGCAAAAAAAAAGGAATTCTTATAGATAAAGATTTTTTAATAAGTAATTCAGAAAAGTTATACAAAAAATTATTACTATTTCATAAAAGTAATCCTTTGAAATCTGGATTATCTGTCTCATTTATAAATGAAAAAAAAGAAAATAATTTAATTATAAATTTATTATTAAATAAAAAGTTAATAGAGCTAAATGAAAACTATATATATAAATTAGGTTTTCAACCCACTCCTTCTGCAGATCAATCACTAATTATAAATAGATATATTAATTATTTAGATAAAAATCCTTTTAGTAATCCTGAAGATATACTACCTAATGAAGAAATCTTAAACTTTTTATTAAATAAAAAGGAAATAATAAAATCATCTAATAATGTTTATTTTTCAAAAAAAGCTTTTAAAGAAATAATAAAAGAAGTGGATCTACTTAATAAAAAATTTGGAAAAATAAACATTAATATAATTAGAGATAATTTAAATATCAGCAGAAAATATTGTTTATCAATTTTAGACAAGATGGAAGATGAAAATTTAATTTCAAGGGATAGAAATTAAACTATTTTCTAAATCCATATTTCCAAACTAATAATAAATTAGAAGCAACAAATATTGAACTATAAGTTCCAATAATAACTCCAAGTAGTAGTACTATTAAAAAATCTCTTAATGATTGTCCCCCAAATAGAAGCATTGACAATATTACTACAGATGTTGTTATAGATGTACCTAGAGATCTTGTTATTGATTCATTAACAGATTTATTAACTATATTCAATAAATCCATAGATTTATTTACAGTAGTGTTTTCTCTAATCCGATCAAAAATCACTATAGTATCATTAACTGAATATCCAATAACTGTTAAAATTCCAACTATAAAAATTGAATTTACTGTAGAACCTAAAAATAAACTAATAATAATAAACAAACCCATTACTAAAAAAACATCATGAATCAATGTTAAAATTGCAGCTAAAGCATACAGGTAAGATTTCTCTATATTTCTAAATGCATAAATTATATAAAGCATTACAAAAAAAGAAGATATAAATACAGCAATAATAGAATTTCTAATTGTATTTTCAGCTACAGAAGATCCAACTGTATTAGTATCAAGAGTTACTGGCTTTTCTCCAATAATTATTTCTAATTCGTTATCAATAAGATCTTTTCCATTAAGGCCTAAATCTGCTGTTCTGATATAAAATTCATTATTACCCATTGATTGTACTATTGAACTTTCAAATCCAGCATTTTGTATAGCATTTGAAATTTCATCCTGTGCGGGAGTTTTATCATCCCATCTATAAGTAATTGTTGATCCAGATGTAAAGTCAATTCCTAAAGGTAACCCTGGTAAAAAAAGTAAAATAATAGAAACTAGCATCAAAGCAATAGAAAAATATAAAAAATAAATTTTATTAGTCATAATATTCATTACTTAACTCCTTCTTTTGTTTTATTTTTAACGATAGGTATAAAAAGGTTATATTGAGATATTCTTGTATTTCTTGTCACTAATTTAGTAATTATTCTGTTTACTTGAAAACTTGTTATCATACTGAGTAAAACACCTAAACCTAAAGTAAGCGCAAATCCTTGCATCAAAGAAGTTGAAAAGTTAGAACCAAACCAGTACAAAACTACAGCTGTAATCAAAGTTGAAAAATTACCATCTCTTATTGATGGCCATGCTCTATCAAAACCTACAGTTATAGAACTAAGCAAATTTCTTCCTGAAAGTAACTCTTCCTTAATTCTTTCAGATATCAAAATATTAGCATCTACTGCAAAACCTATTGAAAGAATTAATGCTGCTGCTCCTGAAAGAGTAAGAGTTACAGGTAAAATTTTAAATAAAGCAATTAAAAATATTAGATATACAATAAGAGTAATTGATGAAATTATACCTGGAATCTTGTAATAAGAAATCATAAAAATCAAAACTAAAATAAAACCAATAATTCCAGCAGTTAGACTTTTAGTTAATGATTCAGAGCCTAAAACAGCATCTACATTTCTCTCTTGAATAAGGTTTAATTTTGCAGGTAAAGCTCCAGATCTTAGTTGAACAGCAATTTCTCTTGCTCTTTCTCCATCAATATCTTTCCCATAAATATAAGCTCTTCCTCCTGAAATAGCTTTATCAGCACCAGGTGTAACTAGTTCTTCATCATCCAAGTATATTGCTAAAAGATCGCCAGTTTTAGAAATCCTATCAGTTATTTCATAAAAGTTTTCTGATCCATCTTCGTCAAATACCACATTAACCACAGGTCTTGATAATTCGGCAACTGTTCCCGGAGATGCATCTGTAAGATTTTTAGATTCAATACCTGTAGCAACTTCATTATAGTATTGAGGATCATAACATTTAACTAATTCCCAAATATTATCATCTAATTCATCAGGTTTATTTTTACCACATTCTCTTACTCTAAAGTCTAATTGAGCAGTAGATCCTATTAACCTTTTGGCAGATTGAATTCCCCCACTAACTGTAAATGTATCTAAATTACCCTCAGTCTGCAGATTTACTAAATTATAGTCAAGTTTAGATAATGCAAACATAATTTTTTCACTTAAATTATCATCTAAATATCCAAAATTTGTCAATGAAATATGGAATTCTCCAAATTCTTTATCTTCTAGTTCCAGATAATTAATACCTTCTTCATTCAGAATAGATTCAATATCATTTAATTGAGGAAAATCTAAGTCTTCGCCTTCTTTTTTTCCTTCAATTCTATTAGGAGAAAAATTTGCCTTAACAATGGCAGTGAAATCATTTGAAAGATAATCCTTAAGCTGATCAATTTGTGATTGCTGCATAGAGGAATTTGTTGTTAAGAGAAATTCTTTAACACTAAAACTGTCAACTCTTTTGTCTATAACTTCTATTTCAAAATCTTTAATTTCTAAATCATTTATCTTGGCGGTAATTATATCAATTTCAGGTGCATTCTTAGTAAAAGAGAAGGAAATTTTATCTCCAGATTGTGAAGGGATTTGAATCAAAATTTTATCTGGAGGAGTTCCTAATAGTTGTACATTAGCTTCACTAACACCAAATTCATTTACTCTTTTATCTATTATTCTTCTGACACCCTCAGCATCATCAACTGTAGGTTCTTCTCCAGTTGCAGATTCTATAGAATACACTAAATGTGTTCCACCTTTTAAATCTAAACCTAAAACCATTCCAAGGAAATTATTATTATCTCCTCTTTCCCAATCACTTATTTTTATAGGATTTATGGTAATAGCTAATAAAGAAATTACTAAAAAAGTTACTAATATTATTATCCCTCTAAATCTTAACAATTAAATACCTCTTATTATTTATCTAAATATCAACTGAAGCTTCATCAATGGAGCTATCAGATTTGATTTTAGAAAGTTTTATTTTCTTTTCTATAACTTCACAAACTTCTAAATCTTTGCTTGAAGATTTATCTTTATTAATAAAAATTTTATACCCTACATCATGCCAATGAATTTCATCGGGGGTTATTCCTGTTTTATATAAATTTTCATGACTTTTCAAATGATCTAAATATACTATTCCATTTAAATGATCTATTTCGTGTTCAATAGCTTGTGATAATAAATCTGTAGCAGAAAGTTTTATTTTAGATTTATTAAGATCCAAATAACTAGCATCTATGGTCATAGATCTTTCAACAAGACCTGTAAATCCAGGAACACTTAAACATCCTTCTTCTACATTTCTAGTACCTGAAGAGTTTTCTATTTTTGGATTAATCATTATCATAGGGTTTTTTTCAGGAACTTGGATTGTAATAAGTTTGATTAGCTTACCTACTTGAGGAGCGGCTAATCCAACACCTTTTGCAGATTGCATAGTTTCTAACATATTATAACCAAACTCAATAATTTCTTTATTTATTTCTTCAATTTCTTTGGTTTTTTGCCTTAAGATAGGATCCGGAAATAATCGTATAGGCAATATAGTCATTATATTTCCTCTATCTAGCTTCTTTAATTCTTGCCTTCTTACCAGTTAGATCTCTTAGGTAATATAACTTTGATTGCCTAACTTTACCTTTTCTTATAACTTTTAATGAATCTATGGAAGGAGAACTAAGAGGTAATGTTCTTTCAACTCCAACTCCAGAAGCCATTCTTCTTACTGTAAATGATTTTCCTGGTAAAACTTTTTTACCATTGATATGATTTCCTCTAATAATGTTGCCTTGAAATGCTTGAACTCTTTCTCTTTCACCTTCTTTAATAAGTAGATTTAAAACAACAGTATCTCCACTTGAAAAAGTTTCAATTTTATTGTTAACATTTCTAGTTGATAAATAGTCTACAGCTTCTTCTGCTTTAGGTTCTTCTGCT
>JAACCT010000001.1 GCA_009937255.1 Dehalococcoidales bacterium | reverse complement strand
TTTTGGAAGGGTTCATGCAATTGCACTTGACTCATTAAACAATAGATGGATTGGTGCGGCAGACAAAGATTGGGAGGGAACTGTGTCAAGTTTTGAATGATAGAAAAAATAAGATATATAGCCATAAGTATATTTATAGTTGCAGGATCAGCCTTTAGTGTTCTTAATGCTCAAAATTTTATAGGATCTTTAAATGATTCAATTGTAAAATATAAGCTTGGAGAACCCAAAAAAGCACTAGATTTTGGTTTTTTGGCTCTTGAATCTTTTAAGGATGAAGAAGAAATTACTCTTGAATATGTAAACACAAACTACTATTTAGGTGAGGTATATTATTTTTTAAGAGAATATAAAACTTCATTTGAATATTTATCGAAGTCTTTAGAGCTTTATGATTTTTTAAAGCCAAATAAAAGAAGAAATAAAAATGTAATAAAACCGCCTTGGGTTCTTAATTCAATGGGTATTGTATACTACCAAAAAAGGGATTATGTTAATGCCGAAAAATTTTATAACGAGGCTTTATATAACTTTCAATTATTTGATTCAAATTATGATAATGAAAAATATTATGGAATTAATACTTCCCTACTTAATTTGTCATTAATTAAAAGAGATCAAGGAAATCTAAAATCATCTGAAGAGTTATTGGATCAACTTTTTGAAAGGGTTAACAGCAATGCAATTAGGACTACAGATGTTCTTCAAGTATATATTTCATATATGGAATTATTTCTTGTATCTGGTAATGATGAGTTGTTTGTAAATTATTATAATAAGATAAAGACTGTATATGAAACAAATTCAGTATCAGATGATATTTTTTTCAAGGAATCTCAATTTGCATATGCTCAAGCAAATCAAGTTTATGCTAATTTTTTACAATCAAAAAGTAGATTGGAAGAGTCTTTAGAATACTTGTTTTTAGCAAAAGAGCTATTTATATCGAATCCACAAAGAATCCCAAATGTTAATCTTGAAATTTCAAAAACATTATATTCAATGGGCATGATCAATAAGGCAAAGGAATTAATTCAACAAAACCTTAGTGATGAAATTATTATTCAATCCCAAAAATTAGATAATTTTAAACTTCTTGAAAAAATATATTCAGATGAAGGGTCTACCTATAATTTATTAAGTGTAAAAGATTCAATTATCTTTTACAATGAGGACCCATTACTAAAACAAGAGGAAGATGAATTTAATACTCTAGAGAGCCTAATACTTGTTAGTGAAAAGCAAAATGATTTAAGGCTATCTAAGTTGAGAACTAACAGAATTATCCTTGTTTCTTTTTTGTCATCATCAATTTTATTATTGATCCTTTTATCGTTAAAATTTAATAATGATTTACAAAAAGAAAAAAATAGAAGATTAAATCTAGAAAAAGATAAAATTAATGAAGAGTTAAAATTAAAAAGAAGAGAGCTTTTTAGTAAGGTTAATTTTATATCTCAAAGAAATGATTATTTGAATAATATAAGAGATCAATTAGACGGAGATCTTAACAATTTTCAAAATTTAAAAAATATAAAAACAAAAATTAAAAATATTACCACTTCAGAAGAAGCGTATGAAGAATTCGATAAAATGTTTAGTCAAGTTTATCCAAAATTTTATGAAAGATTAAATAAAATTGCCAAATTATCTCAAACTGATTTAAGATTAGCCTCTTATATAAAGATGAATCATACCAATAACGAAATATCTAGAATATCGGGTATATCAATGAGATCAGTAGAAAGTCAGAGGTACAGACTTTCAAAAAAACTTAATTTAGATAAAGGCCATGATCTGAATAATTATATTTTAGAAATATAATACCGAGCCTTTATAAAAACTACATATCATTTTAAAAAAACTACTGCAGTATTTATGCAGTATATGTTTTTTTGCAGTGAAATTTAATTTTTTTCATATTTGGTTAAAATTAAATCAATTATGAGAAAAAATACAATATTAAGCGTACTTCTGTTTTTTGCTTTTAGCATTTCAGTTTACGCTCAACAGATTACTGGCTCAGTAACTGATGAAAACGGAATACCTCTTCCAGGGGCTTCTGTAGTTGTTGAAGGAACTTCAAATGGAGTAACTACCAACTTTGAT
>JAACCT010000097.1 GCA_009937255.1 Dehalococcoidales bacterium | reverse complement strand
TTTTTTTTAATGTCTGAGTGTATTTTAGCAACTATGAGTGAAAACTAGAAGACAGTAATAAGAATTAAACATTGAATCTAAAATATATAACATTCCCATCTTCAACTATGTAATCTTTTCCTTCAACACGCATCTTTCCCGCCTCTTTAGATTTTTTTTCACCCCTTAAAGTTACATAATCTTCATAACTGATTACTTCTGCTCTAATAAATCCTTTTTCGAAATCAGTATGTATTTCTCTTGCTGCTCTTGGTGCATTAGACCCTTTTGGGATAGTCCAAGCTCTAGATTCTTCGGGGCCTGAAGTGAAATATGTAATTAAGTTTAGAAGTTTGTAGCCAGATTGTATTACTTGTTCTAATCCGGATTGCTCTAATCCTAATGCTATTAAAAATTCGTTTTTTTCTTCGGTATTTAATTGAGATATTTCAGATTCTATTTTTGCAGAAATTATGATTGAAAGAGCATCTTCTTTACTTGCTATATCTTGAACTGATTTTGAGTACTTGTTTCCTGAAATTGCATCTTCCTCAGAAACATTGCATATGTAAAGAACGGGTTTACTCGTTAGTAATTGTAAACTTTTTAATATAGGTTTTTCAGGCTCACTTATTTTTAATAACCTCGCAGGTTTTCCTGTACTTAATAATTGATGAGCGCTGTTTATAATAGGTAATAATTCTCTTGCTTCACTATCTCCAGATCTAGCTTTTTTTTCGATTAATGGAATTCTTGATTCAATACTTTCTAGATCAGATAGCATTAATTCTGTTTCAACTATTTCACTATCTTCAACTGGGTTAATATTTCCGTTTACATGAACTATATCTGGGTCTTCAAAACACCTGATAACATATGCAATAGCATCCATTTCTCGAATATTTGCAAGAAATTTGTTTCCTAATCCTTCACCTTTGGAGGCTCCTTTTACTAATCCTGCGATGTCTACAAACGACATTTTTGTAGGTACTATTGATTTCGAATCACTTATTGTGGCTAAAGACTGTAAACGATCGTCAGGTATAGCAACTTCGCCTATGTTGGGATCTATAGTGCAGAAAGGGTAATTTTGTGCTTGAGCATTGCTAGTTTGCGTTAGCGCGTTAAACAATGTAGATTTTCCAACATTAGGTAAACCAACTATACCGCATTTAAATCCCATTAAGCTGCATCCTTATTTATTTTTGTAATCATCTTATTAAACTATTTATGAATTCTTGCTGTTTTTTACTAGTAAAGAATAACCTATTATTTCGATTCTCATTTTATTTTTTCTTCATCATCTTCAATTGTCCTAAATTTTCCATCAATAATCTTTTCATTATTTTTATTATTATTTTTTTTCTCAAAATCCTTTTTAAAATTATTTATAAATGAAAAATATTTATAAATTGATGCGGTTATTCCTAAAACAATTATGTCATCTATCTGTCCTAATACAGGTATAAAATCTTTTATAAAATCATTTGGATATAAAATATAAAAGATTGCAGCTAAAATAATAAATTTAACTTTATATGGAATATTTGGGTCAAATAATCCTAGAAAAATTTGATATATGAAATAAAATATTCTAGGTATCAATAAGATAAAATTTTTCATAAATTTATAATAGTATAGTTATTAAATTTGTAATTAAATGATATCAACAATCGAAATATTAAGTCTTGATTAAATTACTACATGGTAACGATGAATTTTCATCTAAAGAAACCTTAAATGAAATAGTTGGAGATCGCAAAGATCCTGACTTAGATTTAAATTTTATTTATTCTAATAAAATTACAGGTAATGAGTATAAAGAGTATTTATATACAATCTCCTTATTTGGTGGAAGAAGAATTTTGGTCTTTTATGACTTACTCAGTAAAATTTTATCTACTAAAAATGATCAATGGAAAGATTTTATTGATATTTCTATAAACAAACCTAACGTAAATGAAGTCATTTTTTTTGAAAATAAAGAGATTAATTTAAAATCAAAAAAGGTAAATAAATTATCAGAAATTGGAGAAGTATTTTTATTTAATATCCCTACAGGTAGAGGATCTTGGGAAAAAATTAAAAGTTGGATTATTAAAAGACAGGATTTTTATGATATTAATATTACTCCTAGTGGTATAAATAAACTTATAGACTTAATAGGTAGTAATTATAGATATCTAGATAACGAATTATTCAAACTAAGTAACTATAAACCAAATAATGTAATTGAAGAAGAAGATATAGAAATTATGGTTTCTGGAATCAAGGAAAGTTCAATCTTTGAATTAATAGACTCTTTATTAGCAAAAAAAATTATTAAAGCTTCAACTCTATTAGAAGAATTGATAAATAATGGTCAAACATTTTTTTCTATTCAACAAATGCTATCTAGGCAAATAAGATTAATAATAATTACTCAAGAATTACAGAAAAATAATTCTCCTTCTGAAATTCAAACTAAAATACAGATAAAATCAAATTATGCTTTTAATAAAATTTTGACTCAAGCTAAACAATTTTCACCTGAAAAAATGAAGGAAATATTAAAGAAATTACTTGAATTAGATCTTAGTATTAAAAGTGGACAAAAAAAAGAAAAAGATGTTTTACAACAATTAGTGTATATTTTATGAAATTAAGAATTTTACTTTTAACTTTATTATTATTTTTTGCTTGTAGTGCAAATGAAGAAGCTAATATTCAGAGTGAACAAGAAATTTATGAGTATTCTCCTCAAGCATCCTTAGATCTATATGTTTCGGCAAATAGATTTCTTGATCAACGAAATTATAAAGAAGCTGAAAAAACCTTTAAAAAACTTCTAATTTTAGATCCTAAATTTTCTAAAGCTTGGGAAGGATATGCTGACTCTATGCTTTTACAAAATGACTTAGAATCTGCTATAAATCATCTAGATCAAGCTATATCTTTAAATCCTCTTATTTCTTCTCATTATTCTAAAAAATCTTTGGTTTTATATTATTTGGAAGATTTTCAAGCTGCAGAGGAATATACATTAAAGGCTTTAGAATTGGAAGAATCAGATGCTAGAGCTTTAATTGTTTTAGGTTCTATAAAGACTCATAATGGATTTTTTGAAGAATCAGAAGATATATTTCAAAGAGCATTAAACCTTGAACCTGATGATTCATCTATTTATTTTTGGAGAGCTAAAACTTATATAAAAATGTCAAATTTTCAATCAGCTATGTCAGATTTTAATAAATCAATTGAATTAGATAGATCACAACCAGCTTATTATATAGAAAGGGCGTTGCTATATAAATTTTTTGGAGAGATAGATAAAGCTATATTAGATTTGAAAGAGGCTATTGAAGTAGCTAAAAATCCTAGAAATCAACAATTAATTAATAAAGCTTCAAGCATATTAGAAGACATTGAAAATCAATAGATTATTTATAATAGTATTTTTTATCTTCATATTTTCTGGATGTATGGAAAATAAGGATTTTGAAGGTTCAATTGTCTTTTTGCAATCTGGTGTTATAGAAGAACAAGGTGAAAATAAATTAGAGTGGGCTGACCAAAAAGATATAGATAAATTATTAAAAGAAGGAAAAATGAAAAAAGTTTCATTAATTAAATTGAGAAATAAAGATAATGAAGTTGAATCTTTTCGTGTAGACCCAAATTTAACCCTGGAACAATTAAATATTTCATATAATTATTCTCATTTACAATCTCATATGATATCTGGCAATAAAATAAAAATAAATTATATTACTTCTAAATCTACGAATAGAGCAAGAAACAGGGAAACTATAAAATTAATTATAGGATTGAAATTTATTGATCATGAACATTAATACTATTTAGATCCTTTTCCATCTCATTAGAACTTACATAACCTTGATATCTATTTAAAACCAATCCGTCTTTATTAATAAGAAAAGTCCAAGGTTCAGTATTTATTCCAAATTTTTCCACTGACTTATTAACTTTGCCTATAGAAAGATCACCTTTACTCATAATTTCTTTAAAATTTTTCCAAACTTCAACATGTATAACAATTAAATTATCTTTATTATTATTTTTAACAAGCTTTAATTCTTCTAATTGCGGCCCACAGGTTGCTGTTACGCATAACCCGGGTGTTGAGAATGATAAAAGTATAGGTTTTTTTTCTTTTAGGGCTTGAGACAAGGTGTATGTGTATAAATCTAAGTCGGGTTTAATGTCAGTTGATATATCTTCTATTTTATTATCATTAATAGAAGGTGTATTAATTGGATCAATATAACTTCCTACAGATAATGTGTTTGAATATTCTTTAACTTCTATGGTAGCTTTAGTTATATTCTCTTCATATTCAGCATAAATTTCCCAATATCCTTCACTTTGAAAGTATAAATAACTTGTAAATACACTTTTATTATTTGGCCACTTTGTAATGTTGGTTGAATCTATTATTTTAGGATTTTCTTCATCAATTTTTTTATAAAAAAAATCTACATTTTCAACAATACTTTCACCTTCCTGATCAAGTAATGCAAAACTTACTCTGTTTTCTCCTATTGAGATATCTTCTGTAATTATAAATAAAGAATTATAATTTGAAGATTCTGGCGAAGAGCTACAACTAAGTATTATTAATAATAAGAGCAATAATATTTTTTTAGACATTACTTAATTGTAAGCATTTTTTGAGGATTTTGAATCATCATTTTATTAATAATTTTATCTTCTATTTTTCTATTTTTCATCCAAGGAACTACTCTAGTTAATAAATGATCAAATCCATGACCACCAAATTTCTTAAGACGATGCTTAGTACAAATATCATGTGCAAGTAGTATTGTATCTTCAAAACCTTGATCAATTAAAAATTCTACCATTTTAATTCTTTCATGATCTCCTGGCATATATGTCTCTGGAGCTAAAGGATAAAAAGGACTATCGTGTCCCCATAAATCTAGATTTAGGAAAACTCCTGTTTCAGCAGTTTCGTTTAATATTTCAAAATCAAAAATAGTTCTATCGATATGTCCTAGAACAACGTTTTTAAGATCAGCTCCTAAATCATCTATATATTTTATTATTTCGAGTGGAGCAAATTGATTTCTTCCGGGATGAATTAGTAATGGTAATCCAGAACTTTTATGAGCTAGGACTGAAGCTTCCATCGATAGTTTTTCATTATTTGTCCATGGCCATGAGCATCCAACTTCTCCAATGATACCCGACTTAATATTTGTTTGACCTACTCCTAAATTAATATCATTAATTATTGTTTCATATAGAAATTCTACACCATCTTTTGCATATCCTTTATGTTGAGCTAACTCAACGTAATAGCCTGCTCCCATAACAATATTTATACCTGTTTTATTACTAATTTCTTTTAATTTTTCTGGATTTCTACCTAAACCTATATTTGTTACATCAACTATAGTTTTTCCACCGGCAGCTTTATAATGATTAAGTTCATTGATTGCTAAATTTACATCATTATATTTCAAATTATCTTTTGATGATGACCAATTGAATCTAACCCATCCTAAATTTTCCAAAGAAATTTTTTCATCCATCATTTTGATTTCAGATTTATTTAATGGTTCGTTAAGGATGGCTTCAAATTCTATAATTATATGATCATGGGTAGAAGTATTGCCTACTTCACTTGGATCTATAGATCCAAGTACTGTCATTACTTTTCCAGTATTTTTTTTAGAATTCATATAAAAAAATTTATTTTTATAAAATAGGTTTATTAGCTGGCATAGATTTTAACATCTCAAGCTTTGATGTAACGGCAGGGTTTTGGAGTGCAGTTGGCCTCTCACCTCTTAAAACTGCAGCAACCTGTTGTGAAGCTCTTCTTCTAGATAGCCAGGCTGATCTAGTAGATTGCCCTGCAATATGAGGAGCAACAATTACATTATCCATACTAAATAAAGGGTTATTTGGATCAGCTGGCTCTTGTTCAAAAACATCAAGTCCCGCACCTCTAATTTTTTTATCATTTAAAGCATCTATAAGTTCATTTTCTTTAACTACTGAACCTCTACAAACATTTATAAAAAAAGAGCTTTCTTTCATATGGTCAAATTGTTCTTTACCAATCATGTGATAAGTTTCTGGATTAAGTGGAACTATAGTTACTACATAATCAGATCTTTTAAATATGTCGTTTATTTCCCATACTTGTTCTACCCCATATTCTTGAATTAACCAAGGAGGACAATAAGGATCATAAACTAAGGTGTTCATTCTCCATGCTCCTAATTTTCTAGCTATTTGTCTTCCAATATTTCCAAAACCAATAATTCCTAAGGTTTGCTCATCAAGAGGTTCTATAGGACCAAATTCTTGACCATTCCATTTACCACCATTTCTTAATTGAAGAGTATATTGAACCACTTGTCTATTTAAGGCTAAAGTGAAAGCAACTGCTTGGTTAGAAACTTCTTCTGCACACATTCCAGCACCATTAGTTACCATCATTCCGTGTTCAGTTGCAGCTTCTGCATCTATATGGTTGAAACCATGTGAGTAAACAGCTAAAACTTTGCAGTGCTTTGTTGATTTTATAAATTGTTCACTCCCCCAACCAGCTCTGTTTAGAATTGCATCCGCATCCTTCACTATTTCCATTGCCTCGCCTTCTGATCGAGGGTTGGCTTTTACGAATTCCACATCTAAATCAGCCATTTCTGCTTTTTCGTATTCAAGATTGTCATCTTCAGGTCCTAAAAAAACCACTTTATATTTAGCCATGAAAAAATCCTTTCAAATATCTTTATTACATCAATCTATTTTTATTTCTATTTTGCTTTATCGTATAAAATAATTTAAAAAAAGAAATCTAAAATTACAATGAAAATAACTTTTTTAATTCTTTTTCCGTTTTTTACGAAATAATAAAATTTATATATGAATACAAATAATTTATCAACATTTTTAAATTTATCTGAAATTCCAACAACATCCTTTCATGAAAATTTAGTATCTGATTTTATAAAAGAAGAACTAAATAAAATTGGTATAAAATTTCAAGTTGATAATTGGGGAAATATTGAAGCTTATATTAAAGGAGAATTACCTAATGAATTAGTGTTTATTTCTCATATGGATCATCCAGGATTTGAAATTGTAGAAAATATTGAAAAAAATATTTATAAAGCTAAGCGTCTAGGAGGCTTACCAAGATATTCTGAAATGAATAATACAAAGGTAAAAACTTTTAATTCAGAAAATCAAATACTTGGAACAATTCTTCCTTCAAAAGATAGTAAAGAAAAAAAATCAAACTTCAGATGGATTGATTCTCAACATGTTATGATTGAGTTGGATGAAAAAGTAAATAAATTCCCAACTCCTGTTGTTTTTTCATTACCTGATCCAATAATTTCTGAAGACCATTTGATTGTCCCCGTTGCGGATGATTTAGCTGGATGTGCCTTAATATTAGAGTCTTTAAAAATTTTAAATAAAAATAAAAATAAATATTCTTTTAGGGTAATCTTTTCAAGAGCTGAAGAAGTAGGCCTCTATGGAGCAAGATTAATAGCTAAATCTGGAAGAATACCTAAAGAATCAATAATTATTTCTGTTGAAACTAGTAGCGAATTACCTGGAGCTAACTCAGGTAATGGTCCTATTATTCGTACAGGAGATAGGATTTCTACGTTTGATAATTCAGGTGAAATAATTTTATTATCTTCTGCTAAATCATTATTAAAAGAGGATAAAAATTTTAAATTTCAGAGACAATTAATGAGTTCAGGTGGATGTGAAGCTTCAGCTTTTTTATCCTTTGGATATAAAGTTACTGGTATAGCCTTACCATTAATAAATTGGCATAATTGTAATCCAGACGGGAACGTTGAGTCAGAAAAAATAAGTATCTTGGATTATGAGAATGCTTTAAAAATCATGACAAATCTAGGAAAATTGGATATTGTAGAAAATAAGGATTATTACAATAGCCTTATTGAAATACCAGATGATGCATATCGTTTAGAAAATTAAAAAAAATAGGAGAAATAATGTCTCAAGTTGATGGTTCTTATTTAATAGCAAGAACATTAAAAGAAGAAAACACAGATTGTTTATTTTATTTAATGGGTGGACCAAACTATGAAATTGTTAATAATTCTGAAGACTTTGGTATAAAAACCTTTGATTTTAGACATGAGCAAGCTGCAGCTATGGCTGCTCATGCTTATTCAAGAGTAACCAGAAAACCTGGAGTTACTACAGCTGCATCGGGTCCTGGAACTTTAAATTTATTGACGGGTCAATATAATGCATTTATAGATTGTGCTCCTATGATTACACTAGGAGGAGCAGGGCCAGTTAAAGATTTTTATAGAGGAGGGTTTCAAGAAGTAGATCAAGTTTCAATATTTGAAAAAGTTTCTAAGGCTACTTTTAGACCTACATTTGCACATCAATATCCCCAAGTTGTTTCACATGCATTTAGAATTAGTCAATCAGGTAGACCTGGTCCAGTTTATATAGACTGTAATGAAGATGTTTTGTATGAAAAAATTAATGAAAAGGATACTACAATAGCAACTAGATCTGACAAGACTTCTCCACCTGCAGGAGATGAAGATTTGATAAAAAAGACTATAGAATTATTAAAAAATTCTAATTCTCCAATAATTTTTGCTGGGGGAGGTAGCTTTTGGTCAGATTCTTCAAATGAATTGAAAGAATTTATTGATAATTCCGGAATACCTTTTTATACTACTCCTATGTCTAGAGGGGTTGTATCTGATGATCATGAATATTCATATCCTGCTGCTAGATCTAGTGCTTTTAGAGAAACCGATTTTGTGTTAGTTTTAGGGACTAGATTTAACTGGATTATGACTTATGGAAATAGAATAAACCCTGATGCTAAAGTGATTCAAGTTGATATATATGAGGAAGAAATTGCTCATAATAGAAATGTTAGTCTTGGAATAGTTGGTGACTGTAAATCTGTTATTAAACAATTAAATAAAGAATTTATCAGACAAAATTTAAAATCTTCTAAATGGGAAAAATGGAGAAATAATTTATCTGATTTAGAAAACCAAAGACTTGAAAGAGTTAAACCTTTAGAAGAGTCTGATCAAATTCCTATCCATCCTCTTAGGTTATGTAAAGAATTAAGAGAAATACTGGATAAATCATCAAGTGTTACAATAGACGGAAATGAAATATTACATTATGGAAGACAAAGTATACCTTCCTTTTTTCCTGGTCATTCTATAAACTCTGGACCAACTGGTTGTATGGGTGTAGGACTACCATATGCAATTGGAGCACAAATAGCTAAACCTAAAAATCAAGTTTTTTCATTACATGGTGATGGATCCTTAGGTATGAATATCCAAGATTTTGATACAGCTGTTAGGCATAATTTACCAATAATAATATTAGTTTCAAATAATGAAGGATGGACTGCGAGAGTTGAAGGTATAAGAAAACCAGGAAGAGAATTAGGATTTACAAGATTTGATTTAATAGCTGAATCTTTGGGAGGATATGGGGAAATGGTCGATAAGCCTGACCAAATAAAACCTGCAATAGAAAGAGCAATAGATTCAGGTCTCCCTTCTATAATTAATGTTCATACTGATCCTACAGCTAGAGCTATATCTAAATTTGTTGGTTCTAAAATGGAGTAAAAATATGTTTACTTGGGTTAATCATAATTCTTTATACATATTAATTTTTATTTTTCCTTTTTTGATTTCTCTATTATCTTATATTTATTTAACAAAAAATAAAATAATAATTTTTTCTATATTTTTTTTCTTACTTTTGGCTTTTCTAATACTTAAGAATACATTTGTTCCCCAAGAATCTTTATCTTTAGATAAAACTAATAGGGATAGTATTTTTGAAAATGAAGGAAAGCTAGTAGTTGAATTTTTTTCTCCTAATTGCTTAGGTTGCATACTTAGCGAGAATGCAGTTAAAGAGTTTAATACTAAATATTCTGAAGAATATGATTTTTTGAAAATTAATATTGCAGATACAAATTATGCAAATATTGTTAGAGATTATGAAATAACATTAACTCCAACTTTTCTTCTTATAGATAAAGGAGAAGTTATAAATAAGTATCAAGGTATATTAAGTAATTCGGAAAATTTATATAAAGCTTTTAATAACTTTGAATAATTTTATTTAATTTATTTGTAATAATGTTAATATCTACTTCTTCAAGGCTATGAACGAATATGTGAACTTCATCCATGTATGCATGTCCATCATTTAATCCTCCTCCTACGAATATCTTAGGATCATTATTGGACAACCCTTCTATGATTTTTTCTGATTTTGGACCTTCGTAATTTGATTCAAAACTTAATATAACTGTTGGTCCTTGCCTATTTGGATATTTATCGTCAATATAAATTTTGAGCCCGTCTTGTGGTTTAATCTTATCTTTTATAAGTTGTGCTTTTTTATGCCAAAGATTATTTTCAAGAATTTCATCATCTTCCATAAATAGCTTTAAAGCAGTGATAAATCCTACGATATTTTCTTTAGTTACTTTCATAGGTCTTCCAATGGCTGCCTTAGTTGTATGTAAATTTTGAAAACTGTGTAATTGAGCAGCTTCTAATAATTCACGTTTTCCTGTAAGAATTCCTGTTGATTGAGGACCTCCAATTCCTTTACCACCACTAAATCCTACTGCATCAACCCCCATAGATATAAATTTAGTTAAATTTTCTCTTGGCGGCAACTCAGCAGCAGCATCTAAAATTACGGGAAGATTATTTTTATGAGCAATTTCTATTGTCTGCTGTAAGCCAATTCCTTCGTCAAAAAATGGTGCAATTATATAAGCTATTGCGCATGTTTTTTTGTTAATCTTCTTTTCTAATGATTCATTATCGTATTCAATTAATTTACCACCGGGTATTTCAAAAGCCTTATCATAATTATTCCTTTGCCCTTTATGAATTAATATTTCATTTTTCATTCCTTCAGTATTTGGTAATTTTGTAATCTTATCTCGATCCATTCCTGTAATACAAGCTGCAGCCATTAATACAATAGAAGCCGCGCATCCACTTGTTACAATAGACATTTCAGAACCACATACTTTAGATACGAATTCTCCTGCAACTTCATGTAATTCCTCTAGATCTACAAAAACAGAGCTGGCTTCTTGGATTGAATTGATAACTTCTGGTTTCATTATGCTGCCGCCATAAACAGTTACCCAACTTCTTGCATTTATTACTGGTTTGATTCCCAGTTCTTTATAAACATTTGGCCAATTTTTTTTCATAATTTTATTAATCTAGTAGTTATAATGATTGAATAATATAATTTTTTTATGTCAAAAAATACCCTCAATATAACTTATTTAAATAGACAAATATCTTTTTTACTTATGGGATGGGGCTTAGTATCTCTAGTTCTAGGTGTCACTTTAGTTTTTTTTAAAAGTGAATTTTTAAGAGGCTTTGCTATACAATTTTTACTTTGGGGGGTTATAGATTTTGTTTTGGGATTAATACCTATCATTAGAGATAAAATTACAAAAAGAAAAAAATTATATAAAATACTTTTTTTTAATTCATTTTTAGATTTAATTTATATTACGATAGCTTTTGTTTTAATATTTGAAATATTTTATGAAGGAGAAAAAGTAATAGGACATGGTTTTGGAGTACTCTTTCAAGCAATTTTTTTACTTATATTTGATACTTATTTTGGATTTAAGGTTCTTAAATCTAAAGAGTAAATTATTTATTTAATCCCCTAATCATTCCTCTAATATATGCGATTTGTCCTAGATGTTGCGATTCTTCTACTAGTACATGACCAAGAATCCAGTAACCCTTTTTTAATTCTCCTGTTAATCTCTTATAATCTCTATTTAAATCTTCATCACTTAATTCATTAATAATACTTATACTTTGATCTCGTTGCTGTTTATAAAATTTAAGTACATCATTAATATTCATGTCTGATAAATCAGAAATATCTTCTTTTAGATATCCTTTTCCATAATCATTTTCTTCAATATTTAATTTTTTACTCCAATTATTTAGACTCCAAACTGTTTTATTTCCACCAATAATTTGATTTATCCAATTATCTTCGACTCTTGCCATATGCCATACTAAATAAATAATATTATTTGATTCTAAAGAGGGTTGCCATTTTAATTCATTCTTATTAAGCCCATCTAAGGCCTTGTATAGAGAATCTAAGTATTCATTTAATCCTGATATCACAGCTGTTTTAAAATTATTCATTTATTAATTATTATTATTGTTTTTAATAATTATAATATCTTTTTTCCCAAAGTAACAAAACTACTATATAATTATTCAAAATAGCTTTAAGTATATTAAAAGTAAGAATTAAGTAAATATTTATTATTAAATTAGCATAAAGGAAAGTTAATATTCAAAATGGGTGTTTTTGATGAAAATAAAACTGCAATTCCTGTATCTACAGGCGAAAAGATTAAAGAGTTCAGATTAAACAAAAAGTTATCACAAATTGAAGTTTCTAATATTATGGGGAAATCTCCAGTTTGGCTTTCTAAAATTGAAACTGATCAAAGAGAAATCAAAGTTCAAGATTTAATTAAAATTTGTAAAATTTTTCAAATTGATATT
>JAACCT010000096.1 GCA_009937255.1 Dehalococcoidales bacterium | reverse complement strand
TAAAATGCTTGCTGAAAGTGCCATTTGTCTTGCAAAAGATAATTTAGATAATAAATTTGGTGTGTTAACTCCATCTTATGCTATGGGCGAACATATTCTAGATAGACTTATTACAAAAGCTGGATTATCATTTAGCAAGATTAAATAATGATAAAAAATATTAGCCTAAAGAATTTATTATTTATTGGATTTTTAGTTGAAGTAATTATATATGGATTCTCTTATATAATAGCAGAGAATTGGGGGGAAATATTTAGACTATCTGCTAGATATTCAGGGAGGTTGTCTTTAGTAGTATATCTTGTGGCCTTTTATCATTTTACTTTCTCTTTTATCAAAACAAAATCAGAAAAAAAACTTAAGAATAGTATTATAGTATTTTGCTTTCTTCATTATATCCATTTTGTTTATCTAGCCTTAGCTGTATATCTTAATGATATACCTATTATTCCTACTAGGTTAACTGGAGGATTTATAGCGTATTTGATGATTCTTATTTATCCTTTGATCATTAGTAAGATTAGAAAACTTATTTACCATTTAATATATTTTTACTATGTTGGAATTGTAATGGCAGTAACAATTTTAGGAAGGGTTAGAGGTGATTTTGAAGGGGCAGAACCTGAATTTTTTCATTATTTAGGCTTAGCCTCAGTAATTTTAGGATTTATATATTTTACTTCTGTTATAATAAGATCAAAAAAACCTATAATTAAATAACAATCTCTTTACAATTTATTAACGGCTAAGTATCAAAATTATTGTGAATTGGTTTATCTTTGCAAAAAATTTAAAGACCCAAACCATAAACAATGAAAAATTTAATACTTTCTCTAACAATTTTACTAAGTTCTTTAGTAGTTTCTGCAAACGAAACTGATCCAAAAATCTACGGATATTGGCTTAACAATGACAGTGAAATTTTATTAATTCAAACGAATAATACTTTTTCTAGAAGATCTCAATCTGAAGTTCTTGCTCAAGGTGAACTAATAATTGGAGATGATAATATTAGTGTATTGAGAACTGATACAGGAGAAGAATATACATTAGAGTATTTTTTAGGTAAAGAAACTCTAGTAGTTAAAAAACCAAATTCTGATCAGGCTTGGTTATTCACTAAAATAGGCAACTAAAACTTACATAAATTAATTAAGTCTTTTTCATATATTAGAACTAAACTTCTGTATGAAAAAGACTCTACTAATAATTGCTTCCCTTTTTATTTCATTTTCTTTATATAGTCAAAAGAAAAGTATTGATTCTTTGACCAAGAAAATGACTATATCCAAAGGGATCATAAATTCATTTACTGATAACAATAAATTATTTTTTGAAATTCCAAATGGTCTTCTAAATAAAGAGATATTAGTTGTAACTAGACTAGCACAAGTTCCTTCTGGGTATTCTCCATATATAAATGCTGGCTCTAAAACTTCAGAACAAGTAATAAGTTTTTTAAAAAAGAATAACAGGGTGGATATAAGACAAATATCCTTTAACAATATAGCAAATGAAGAAGATCCAATTAATCAGAGTGTTACAGAGAATAACTTTTCACCCATACTAGCAAGCTTTGATATTAAGAACGACGATGAGAATTCATTTTTAATTGATGTTTCTGACTATTTTTTGAAGGATTCTCCAGGGTTTAATATTATAAATCCTAGACTAAAGGATAATTATAAAATTGGCAGTGTTGATAAAAAAAGAAGCAGCATTGACTCAGCAAAAAGTTTCCCAGAAAATATTGAAGTACTTAGCACGCTTACATTTAACACAAGTAAACCCCCTAGAGCTAATAGGACAAAGACCTTCAGCTTCCAAGTTAATCACTCATTTATTTTATTACCAAATGAAAAGATGAAAATTAGAAATTATGATCATCGGGTTGGGTGGTTTACTGTCAATAAAATAGACTACAGTTCTGACGCATTAAAATCTGACTCCTTCAGGTTGATAAGAAGATGGAGACTTGAACCTAAAAATGAAGAAGCATATTCAAGAGGAGAACTAGTTGAGCCTAAAAAACAAATTATTTATTATTTGGACCCTGCAACTCCAAAAAAATGGAGACCCTATTTCATTAAGGGAATTGAAGACTGGAACTCTGTATTTGAAAAAGCTGGGTTTAAAAATACAATTGTTGCAAAAAATCCACCAAGTAAAGAGGAGGATCCAAATTTTAGTCCTGAGGATATTAGATACTCAACTGTTAGATACGTTGCTTCAGAAACAAGAAATGCTACTGGCCCTAGTGTGTCTGACCCAAGAACAGGCGAAATATTAGAAAGTGATATTATATGGTATCACAACCATTTAAGATCTTATAGAAATAGATATTTACTTGAAACTGGAGCTGCTAATCCATTGGCAAGAACTTTAGAAACTCCTGAAAAAGAAATTGGAGAAATGATGAGAAGAGTTATATCTCATGAAATTGGACATGCACTTGGACTGCCTCACAATATGAAAGCAAGCAGTGCATATCCTGTTGACTCTTTAAGATCTGGAGAGTTCACACAAAAAATGGGTATTGCTACAACTATAATGGATTATGCTAGATATAATTATGTTGCCCAACCAGGTGATGAAAACATAAGGTTTGTGAGACAACTTGGACCATACGATGATTATTCAATTGAATGGGGGTATAGATATTATCCTGGAAAGTCAGTAAAAGAAGAGCAAGAAATTCTATCAAATATTGTAGATCAAAAAAGTCTTGACCCAACTTATATGTTTGGATCATCATATGGTGACCCAAATTCACAAACTGAAAATATTGGAGATGATCCTGTAAAAGCAAGCACCTATGGTTTAAATAATTTAAAAATTGTTTCTGATAATTTAATTAAATGGACATATGAACCTGGTAAAGACTATAGTGATCTTGAAGAATTATACGATGAATTATTAGGAGTTTATAGAAGATATATATTTCATGTAATAGGTATAATTGGAGGTATTAATCAAACTCTTATAAACACTAATCAAGACAACGCTTTTACTTATGTAAATGTCAATAAAGATCAACAGTTAAGGGCGCTAGAATTTCTTGACAAAGAATTATGGGACACCCCCTCTTGGTTACTAAATAAAAATATTATTTCACAAATCAATAACTCTGATGGATTATATAAAATTGAGAGTATGCATGAACGTGCATTAAATTCTTTATTATCAAATCGAAGATTAAACAGAATGTTATCTTCAGAAAACTCACTAAAAGGAGATGGACTGAAATATCATGAACTTATTGATGATTTGTTTGAAACAATACTTCAAAACACTAACCCAACAGGTCAAATAAAAAGAAACCTTCAAATAAGTTTCTCAAAAAAAATTAATGAATTAATTACTGAAGAAGATTTAAAAGATGTAATAAAATCTAAAGCTCTATCAATTAAGAAGAAAATAAATAAAATATCAAATCGAAAATCAAGATCAGCCAATACTGATATTATTAAGGATCATTTTAGTTATATAGTTTTCTTAACAAATGATAAAGATTAAGACATTTTTGATTTAAATAAGTAAAGTGAAGATACTAATGTAATTGGGAACCAATCTTTATTTTCATTACAATAAATAAGGTGCTTAGTTGACTTTGGCTCGTAAAGTTTACTCTGTTTTGAATTTGATATAATTTCTTTTTTTGAAAAACTATCCTCTATATCTGTAATTATTTTAGTGGAAAAATAATTTAATACTGTAACAGGAATTTTACTATAACCAAGTTCTTTTAATGCAGTATATCGATGGTGACCATCAATAATTAAATTAGATTCACTACATATTAAGATGGTTGATATTATTAAATCATCATCTTTATACTTAAGATTATTTTTCAATATTTCTTTCTTATTCAAAAGCACTTTTTCATGAGGGATTAGTAAATTGATATCACGCTCCTCAATTCCCAAAATTATATCTTTATCTACTTTTATTGAGTACATAATTTATTCGCTTATAATTGCTTCTGCTTCTATTTCAACCAAATAATCATCACCTACTAAATTGGCTTGAACAAGAGTATTTGCAGGGTTTATATCTTCAAATCTCTTGCCATGTGTTTCAGCTACTTTTTTCCAATCATTGATGTTTTTTACAAAAATTCTAGTTCTAACTATATCCTCTAACCTCCCCCCTAATGATGAAATAGATGCCTCAATCTTATCAATTATAAAATCTGTTTGAGCAATAGGATCTTTTATTCCAATTACCTTATTATCATGGGTAGCAGTAGTTCCTGATACAATAATTCTATTACCAAATTTAACTGCTCTAGAATAGCTGGCCATTTTCTCCCAACTAGTATTACTTGATATGTTTTTTCTCATCTGATTAATATTTTTGACATCATATACATTTGGAATTGAATCAAGGTGGTGACTCAAATCGCCAGATGCAGTAAGAAATGGTGGCTTCCTATATTCATCACCACAATCTCCTGGAACTCTGCTTAATAAATTTAAGGATTTAGAAATTAAATTCTTCTCTTCTGAGGAAAGAGTAATATTAGGTATTTTTTTATGATCCTCTATGTGATTGTTTTCTCCAAGTCTTGCACCTATTATAACAGACGCTACATTTGGGTCTTCAAGTATATATCTACTTGAAATATTTGCTATTGATGTATTCTTTTTTTTAGCTATTAAATCTAACTGTTCTAATAGTTTTTGAAATTTATCCCACCCTCCTGTAATATCAATAAACCTCTTGTATTTCATCTGAGACCAATTAAGGTGATTATCAATTTTAGGTTCTTTTTTACCAAGCCATCTGTTTGATAAAAATCCTCCTGCAAGAGTTCCAAAAGCAAATAATTTTATATTAAACTCTTTACATAATTCGGACATTTCAAAACTAGCTCTTCTGTCTAGTAAAGAATAACAGATTTGATTAGAAACAATAGGAATTCCAGATGATATCGCAATCCTTAAATGACTCGTATCAAAATTTGTTACACCAATATTCTTAATAAGACCTTCTTCTTGAAGATCCTTTAGAAAACTTAAAGCATCAATCCAACTTGAATCTTGATAGTGCCATGCATGAAATTGCATCAAATCAATTTGAGTTTGATTCATTCTACTTAAAGCTTTTTTTACAGCTTCTCTTGTTGCTTCTCTTGAAATTTTTCCTGGTTCTGGAACCCACTTAGTAAATAGATTAATTTTATCTGATAGTTGATGTTTATTTTTAAAAATTCCCGCAATTATTTCGCTTGACCCATAGTGATCAGCCATGTCAAAAGCTGTAAATCCATTGTCTGCATATGGATTTAGATAAGCTGAAGTATTTTTTGAATTTAAAAGATTTCCATCTTTCTCCATGTCAGCTATTTGCCATAGTCCTATAATAACTCTTGGAATAGTTATTTTATCAGAAAGTTTTACAAATTTATCCATAACTATTCTAATGGCAACTCTTTAAATGTGTCAATGTTTTTTGTTTTTACTCTATTCAATCTTATCATAAAATATAAACTTGCTAAAATCATGACAATTAGATAAATATAAGTTGAATGAAAGTACCATTCATCTACATTTGATGCCAGATCCTTACAAGTATGAATAACTAAAAATATAAAAATTATAAATGACCCTAAATATCCAATTAAGAGCTGAAGAGCTCTATTTTTAACTATGGTAATATTATTATAAAGTATTGGATTTACTCTTTTAATAGTTAGGAGTGTTATGCACATTAACAAAAAATTTATCATCATTGACGTAACCATAATATCAATTCCTAAGAAAAAATCTCCAGCAAAATGAGATCCAAATACACCTATACTAGCGACAATACCTACATATATTATTGCTCTATGAGGAGTATTAAATTTTGGATGAATTTCTGAAATTTTTTCAGGAAAAATATTATCCTTTGACCATGCAAACATAAGTCTTGAAACAGATAAAATCATCGCAGGCAAATCATTTATAAGAGCTATTGTTGCACCAATTATAATTAGTATTCCCCAGAAAGGAGGTAAAACATAACTTAATAACCCTGGTGCAGTAATATCTTTGGTTAAAGCTTCATCTGCAACAAAATTCCATGGAATAATATTATAAACTGAAATAGTAAATAGAATATAATAAAGTGAAACTATGGAAATTGCTAATAGAATTGCTTTTGGAATATTTTTTGTGGGATTTTTAGCTTCATTCCCTGTTTGGGCAATTGCATCAAAACCTATAAAACTTGAAAACATTAAAGTAGATGCTGTAAGAAATATCTTCCAATCAAATGACTTATCCAAAACAGGTTCAATAACTCTACTTTCAATTTTATAGACAGAATCAATAAAATCATTTTGATCAAAAAGTAAACCAGATATAATTACTATACTTCCCAGACTAAACATTATAATTAACATTGGGATTAGTGTATTTCTATATAGTTTTCCTCCAATAATATTTACATAAACAAAAAGCCATATAAAAAGGAGTGATATTATCAACCTTATTGATCCTATTTCTAAAAATTCTGAAATATTATAAAATTCTAAATTGAAAAAAATATCACGAATAAATGGAACAATTATATAAGAAATGACTCCAATAACAATTGATAACCCAAACCACTGAGAAAAACTTGCTATAAATCCAAGATATGGGTTTAATCCTCTGCTTGCATATAAATAGCTTCCTCCTGCTCTAGGCATAGCAGATGATAATATTGCATATGCGAATGCGGCAAAAACAGCAGGAATTGCAGCAAATAAAAATGCTGGTACAACATATGGTCCAATTCCAGGTACATTTTTTTGGATCATGAAGGGAATAACATTTATTGAAGCGCCCATCATAGAACAAATTCCAGTTGCAGTTATTAACATCAACCCCATTTGCCTGATTAATTTATTTTTCTTCACTATGTTTAAGTTTAAATGGTCCTGCAAAATACATATTATTTAGAACTACTTTTTGTACATTTAAAAAATGTCAACCAAATCACATTGGGATAAAATTTATCTAGAAAAAAATCCCCAAGAGGTGTCTTGGACTCAAGAAATACCAGAAACATCAATTGAATTTTTCAACGATTTTAAGTTAAGCAAAACATCTCCAATAATTGATGTTGGTGGTGGAGAAAGTAAGTTTGTTGATTATCTAATTAATGAAGGGTATCAAAATATTTCAGTATTAGATATTTCTAAGAATGCAATTAATAGAGCTAAAGAAAGAGTAGGTGAAAAATCTAAAAATATTAACTGGATTGTTTGTGATATAAATGAATTTAACCCTAAGCAAAAATATGCTTTCTGGCATGACAGAGCTGTCTTTCACTTTTTAACTTCCAAAATTGAAATTAAAAGATATGTTGAAACAGTCAAGTTAAATGCTAAAGCTTTTGTTATAGGAACATTTTCAACCGCAGGTCCAAAGAAATGTAGCGGCCTTGATATCACCCAGTATGATGAAAAATCTTTGACTAAATTATTTAATCAGGATAATATTTTAACAAAAAGAGTTGAATATATTAATCATACAACTCCTTTTGAAACAATTCAAAATTTTATATTTTGCAGTTTCTCATCTAAATAAACCAATTAAAATCTAAACATGGAATACAATAAACTGCCAGGAACAGATATTGAAGTAAGTAAAATATGTCTTGGAACTATGACCTGGGGTAGGCAAAATTCTGAAAATGAAGCCTTTGAGCAAATGGATTATAGCTTAGATAAAGGAGTGAATTTTTTTGATACCGCAGAG
>JAACCT010000095.1 GCA_009937255.1 Dehalococcoidales bacterium | reverse complement strand
TAATTAATTACAATGAAAAATATAAAAATTGCTTTTTACATCTTTTTTGGGGGATTCTCATTATTGTTAATACAAGGCCTATTATTAACCCCATCATATGCAAATGATGATATAATTATTGAATCAGAAAAAAGTGAAATTCATTCATATATAAATTTTGAAAAAGCCGCTGAGACATCAGTAAAATCAGTAGTGCATATTAAATCAAAATATCTTCAAGATGAAATTTATAGATATTATGATCCATTCTATGGAAATAGATATTTCAACAATCCAAAAGAAAAAGTAGCTAGTGGATCAGGAGTAATTATTTCTAAAGATGGATTTATCATCACTAATATGCATGTTATTAATGAGGCTGAAGAAGTAGAAGTTGTTTTAAACGATAAAAGAACATTTAATGCAAAAATAATTGGACTAGACCCAAATAGTGATCTTGCTCTTTTAAAAATAGAAGCATCTGAACTACCTTACTTAAAATTTGCAAATTCAAACGAATTAAAGATTGGTCAATGGGTACTAGCCGTAGGAAATCCATATAACTTAAACTCAACTGTTACAGCAGGAATAGTAAGTGCTAAATCTAGAGAAATCAACATTTTAAATGATGGTGGCATTGAAGCATTTATTCAAACAGATGCAGCGATAAACCCTGGTAATTCTGGCGGTGCTTTAGTAAATACTAATGGAGATTTAGTTGGAATAAATACTGCTATACATTCAAGTACGGGATCTTATACAGGATACGGATTTGCAATTCCATCAAATATGGTTAAAAAAATTATTAAAGATCTACAAGAATTTGGAGAAGTAAAAAGAGCATATATTGGAATACATATTTTAGATATAAACTCAAGAATGGCAGAAGAGCTAGAATTAGCTAATGTAAGCGGAGTTCTTATTGCTAAAGTGCTGAAAAATAGTGCAGCTGAAAAAGCTGGAATAAAAAGCTATGATGTTATCACAGAAATTAATAATAGAAAAATAAATTCTGTATCACAGTTAAACGAAAGTATAATTCAATATGATCCTGGAGATAAACTTATTTGTACGGTAACAAGAGGAAAGAAAGAGTTAGACTTTGAAATATCTCTTCAAAATTAAAAATAGAAAACCCCATAGTTATGGGGTTTTCATATAGACAAAATTAAGTGTTTATTTAACAAATAAATAGCCTCTCATTATTTGTGAATGTCCTGGATAACTACAGAAATATTCATAATTACCTTTTTTAGGAGCATCAAATTCAAAAGTTACAGTTTCTCCTGGCTTTGCCAGTGCAGAAGCTGCAATTAATTCAGGGTGATCTGGAACAAAAGCTTTATCATTTCCTGCTGTTACAGCTGCTGCTGCAACATCCTTTCTTTTACCAAAATTTACAAAAAGTATGTTATGTAACATTGCTTGATCAATTCCTTCATTGATTAAATTTATCTTAATTTTCACACCCTCCTTTACAGTTATATTTTCGAGATCATATTTCATTTCAGCCATGGTGTTTCCAATAGCTCTAACATCAAACTCTTCTACTTTTTTTTCTACTTTCTCTTCTACTTTAGGTTCTACTGTTTCTTTAGCTGTTTCAGAGCCGCAACTAGCTAAAAAAGTAACAGCAATAAAAAGTCCAAGAAAATTTTTAATCAAATTCATTTTTATTATTTTTTAAGGTTATATGAGCAAAATTAGATTTGAAAACTGAATTAAATCTGTACTTTTGCATAGTAATTTATTATTAAACTTATGCAAAATTAGTAATTTATTTAATAATAATATTATATAAAGAAAAATTTAATAAAGTGAAAAGAACATTACCATTTAAAGAATGTATTATATGTAAAAGACCTTTTTCTTGGAGAAAAAAATGGGAGAAAGTCTGGGATGATGTTAAGTACTGTAGTAAGAGATGTAGATCAAATAAAAAAATTATAAAATAATCTTTTGTTCAACTAAATCCTGAAATGTTAAAATATCATTTTCCTTAATAGTCTTCGAGCTAACTAAATCAAATAAATAAATAGCATGATCTCCGTGGTTTTTAATACAATCACTTTTCTTTAGTTCAATTAAAGCACAGGATTTATCTAGAACTTCATATTCTTTCCATTTTAAAAGATTTTGTTTTCGCAAATATTTATCCTTATTAATTTTTAAGCCACTCTTTTTTCCCAAATTTTTAACTAAACCAATATTATCTTTACTTAATATTTGAAGAACTACATTTTCTGAATTTTCT
>JAACCT010000094.1 GCA_009937255.1 Dehalococcoidales bacterium | reverse complement strand
TTTTCTTGGGTTGGTCCTAAAGATTTAAAGATTGTTGATGTTTTTAAATCAAAAGCAAAATTTGTAGCGCCTATTGTTTCAGAGGAAACGATTCTTAGATTTATGTTAAATGTCTCTGATGGTGGTGCTCCAACAACACCTGATACTGTCTTAGTTACGGTAGAGTCCTTGGATAAGTATGTATCAATAATTGACCCCGGATCTCAAGTTCCCGCTGGAATTGATTTTCCCATTTCATTATCTGTAACTGATGATTTTAATGCAAAAGAAATCAATATTCTTTATTCAAAAGGTGGTGATGAAACCGTTACCTCAATTGTAATGGATAAAGGCTCCACCAATAGTATTGACAATTCTTTAAAATTATCAGGAAAGGCAACATATACAGGAGTAATTCCAGGAACAGAAATTTCCGCAAATGGTTTTTACTATAGGATTCAATTAATTGATGATATGAATACAGTCCAAGAATTTGGTCATAAACAAATTTCAGTTTTATTTGATCAATCTAAGGTATCAACAGAAATTCAATATTCAGGCTATCCTGAAGGAATAGCTCAAGATAATTGGAAATTAATTTCTTTCCCTGGGAAACTTAATAATTCAACAATTGACTCTGTTTTAATTCTATCAAATTTTGACCAAGAAAATTATAACGAAATTTGGAAGCTTTGGACTTGGAGCGGTCAAGAGTGGCTAGACCCCATTAAAATAAAGCCTGGAGTTGGATATTGGTTTAAACATCGTGAAAGTATTCCTGCGCATTTATTTTTAGGTAGCGGAACAAGTGTAGAACTGGATAGTTTTGAGTATAAAATAAAGCCTGGGTGGTCTTTGGTTTCTTCGCCTTATACCTTCCCAATTAAAGTTCTACTGGACCAAAACAAATTGATTGGCCCATATGAATATATAAACCAGGAATCCGGTTGGGCCGATGACTTCCCAAGACGATGGTACCCATTTAAATCATATGCAGTTTATAATAATTCTGAAAATGACGTATCAATAAAATTAAATTTTAATAAGTTACAAAATGAAGCTGAGCCTTCTTCTAATAGAATTAAAGGTCACCCACCAAAGAGTTGGTCAATAGACTTAATGGTGAAATCTGATAATAGTATAGATAAAAATAATATTTTTGGAATTGCCTCTTCAGCATCAAATGCAATCGATAGGTTTGACCATCCAGAACCGCCAGATATTATATCTCGCACCACGATTTCTTATAAAAATAATGATGCTTATGAATTAACGCGAAGCTATAAAAGTTCGAGTGAAGGTCATACTTGGAATGCAATTCTTAAGTTAAATAAGCAGCCAATGAAAGCTGAAATCATTCCAATATTATATGGGGAACTACCAGACAAATGGAAATCAATCTTAATAGATAAAAATGGTAATAAAATATATTCACTAGATAGTCCACCAATCTTTATTGAAAGTTTAGTAAAAAAAGTTGAGCTTATAATTATTGCTGGCCCACCTAATTATATTAAAGATAAAGTGAAATAATATCAAATTTCTGTGCCTACAGAATTTGCTTTAAATCAAAATTATCCAAACCCTTTTAACCCCATAACAAATATTACTTATGACATTGCGAAACAAGGGCTTGTCCAAATTACGATATATGATATAATGGGTAGAGAAATCAATACGTTAGTTAGTAGATACCATCTTCCAGGTAAATACAAAATAGCTTGGAGAGGGCAAGATGCTTCTGGTTATAAAGCCGCAGCTGGTATATACTTTTATCAACTTTCTACGCCTGCTTTTACAAAAACTAAAAAAATGGTATTATTAAAATAATGTATTATTTATTTAAAAAAAATTATACATATTTTATAGTTTTATTAACTTATCTATCCTTTGTTAATCTTTCTTTAGCTCAAGAAAGTAGAAAATTTATTGTACTTAACGAAGGTGTCATTGGAATCAGCAAGATTGAATCTGAAGCGCTAAACAATTTTGTTTTAGAAGAGCTTGCTTTGATAGATAGTATCATTCCCGTTAATAAATCAGAATTAGCCTCGGCTAAATATGCTGGCTGCTTAGATGATGAATGTCTTTCTTTTTTAAGCAGTCAAATTAAGGTTGAGAATTTTTTACTTTGGTCTTTGGAAAAGAAAAATGAAAAATACAAAGGAGTCTTCACTCATTTTATTATTTCTAAAGAAAATGATTATAAAAAAGTAAAGGTTAAATCGTCTTCTTTTTCTATTACAACTTCAGTAGCGGATGAGATGATTCTTTCGTTTAAAATGAATATTTGGAAAACTTTGGACATTGAACCTCCAAAGGACAAATTTTCTGAGCTGATAAAACAAAAGAATAAAAATAAACAAAAATTAATATTATCAGCAGCCGTGGCCTTATTACTTATCTCTAGTTTGCTTGGCGGTCAAAGCTCTAGTGGAAATGAAATAGATCCCTTTGAAACTCCACCTGGATGGCCAA
>JAACCT010000093.1 GCA_009937255.1 Dehalococcoidales bacterium | reverse complement strand
GTTTCTGCAAGAGATGTTGTTGATAATGCAAATGATGAAACTCTATTAATTTTACAAATGGAATCAGTAGAAGCATGGGAACAAATTGACGAAATTTTAGCTATTCCTGATTTTGAAGTTATTCTTTGTGGACCAGCTGACCTTTCTGCTTCTCTAGGATTCCCAGGAGATGATGCCACAAACTCTAAAACAGCAAATGTTATGGTAGATTTAGCTCAAAAAGTTAAAGGAACTGGAAAAGCATTAGCAACAACTATGGGAGATGTTGATCATGCAAAACAATGGATTAAGGAAGGCTACACAATGATGAATATCGGTTCATCTCTTCAATATGGAACTATGGGTATATCTAAGATTTTTAGTGACATACGAGAAGAATACGGTGTAGATTGGCACTAAATCAACTGAATCTTTTTGGTGTGATTAATTCATAAATTGAAATATTTTCAGTTAGTTTATTAATTTCAAAAATATCGTCCTGGGTTAAGTCAATATCACCTGCTTTCGCATTTGAAATTGCTTGCTCAGGATTTTTTGAACCACAAATAGCCGAAGCTACTCCTTTGGTGTAAAGTGTCCATGCTATTGCCAATTGTGTTGGATTATAACTATTATCATTTATCCATTCTTGTAAGATTTTAAAAATTCTTAAGCCTTTTTCTAAGTATTCATTTTCAAAAGTATGATGATTATGTCTAGCATCATCTTTTCCAAAAATATGGCCTGGTTGATATTTTCCAGATAACAATCCTCTTGCTATAGGTGAGTATACAATTGATGCAATCCCTAAATTATAACTTTGAGGGATAATTTCTTTTTCTGAATGCCTAAATAGAATTGAGAAATGAGGTTGGCTAGAAATAATTTGATTTCCTGAAAATTTATTCATATCTTTTATTTGTTTAGCTGAAAAATTAGACACTCCTAGATGCTTGAAGAGACCTTTTGATTTCAATTCAAGTAATTTTGAAATAGTTTCTTCCATGGGGATTGATTCTTGCCATGAATGAATCTGATATAAATCTATATAGTCTGTGCGCAAATTTCTCAAAGAATTTTCTAGAGCTTTTTCTATATCGCTAATATTTTTCCAAGATGAAACCTTTGATGCAAGCACTAGTTTATCTCTTTTTCCTTTAATAGCTTTTCCTAAAATATATTCACTATCAAGATACATTTGAGCTGTGTCTAAAAAATTTATTCCATTATCTATTGATGCGTGAATAGCATTTATTGCATCATTTTGCTCAACAGCTCCCATTCCTCCACCTATCGGCCAAGTTCCGAGACATATCTTTGATACTTTTGGCCCATTTTTTCCCAGTATTGAATATTTCATAATTTCCAAATTTCTTTCAAAGACTTTATAAGTAAGTTTATAAAAAATATAACATTTTTGTCGAAAATATCTAACAAATTATTTCTGGGAAATAGTTTAATAATATTAACCCCAGAGGGGCCTGAGCAAAATCCTCTAGACTTCTACCTGAGCTAAATTATTTGATTATCTTCTAGTTTTTCAATCTGATCGGTACTATAACTAATATTAGAAAGTATTTCTTTATTATGCTCACCTAATTTAGGTGCTAGACCAAATTTACTAGGAGTTTCAGAAAATTTCCATGGACTACCATGGATTTTAATTTTTTCATTAAGCTCAGGGTGAAATATTTCAGATACATAATTATTAGCAACTATATCTAGGTCATTAGAAGCTTCAATCATAGTGTTAACTTGAGATGCAATTTTTTTAGATTTTCTTAATATTTCTATCCAAAAAGATCTTTCATTAGTAGCAAATAATTTTGAAAGTTCACTAAGTATTTCATTTTTTTTATTTTCAGATTCGAATGCTAATCCTAAATCTTCTAAACCTTTTTTTTCTAAATCTTTATAAAATCCAAGTATTTCTAATGCAGGTTTCCAATGATCAGGATCAAGTTGAATTGCAAGTGGCTTACCATTAATGTCGTTAAAACAACCAGCTATACCGGCTCTTTCTCTTGATCCATTAATTCTTATTCCTGTAATGGGTGGAATATTTCTCCACATTGCAGTAGTCATAGTCCATCCATTTAATCTAAAAGCACTTCCTATTAGAGACGTTTCTATTTTTTGACCTACTCCTGTATTTTTTGCATGAATTAATGCTGCTAGAATACCGCTAAGTGTTAACAATCCGCAAGTTTCATCAGCAATTGAAGCTACGCTCGTTCTAGTAGATTGACCAGGTATTGAAAATGCTTCTGTTATACCTCCTATAGCCTGTCCTACTGCATCTGTACCTGGTAAATTATTACTTGGTCCATCAGGTCCAAAAGCAGAAACTGAAGCATAAACAATAGCAGGATTAATTTTTTTTAAGGTATCGTACCCAAAACCGTTTCTTTCTGCTGCTCCTGGACTAAAGTTTTGACCAAAAATATCAGCCTTTTTTACTAATTTATGTAGTATGTTTTTCCCTTCTTCACTTTTGAGATTTAATGTAAGACTTTTAACTCCTCTATTGTTAGTTTCAAAAAAAGAACTCACCCCTTTTATCACCTCTCCTGCATTTCTGCTTCCATCACCCTTATTTGGGAGTTCTATTTTTATTATCTCTGTACCGAGATCAGCCATAAGAGCATAAGGGACTGTTCCTGCTTGAGCAGTAGAACATGTTACTGCTTTAATTCCTGATAAGGGACCTTTATTATTCATTTTTTTTCCTAATTATTTTTGTGGTTTTAATTTTGGCATATTATATCTATCTTCAGGTCTAATCCAGCCTTTAAATTTAGGGTTTCTTTTTTCTGCAAAAGCCCTCCTAGATTCCATCCTATCTTCTTGATCTCCATGACCATGTAATTTATCAGCTAAATCAGAATAGTCCTTTGTAACTTTAGGTGCCATTTCTCTCATCATATAAATTGTATTAACTCTTGCAGCAGGTGGCAGACTAAGTAAATGCTCAGCCATTTCTATTGATGTTTGCATCAATTCTTTTTTTCTACTAATCTATTTATAAATCCTACTTGGTATAATCTTTCAGCTGAAAATCTAAACCCTAGAGCCATTTCAGTTGCTACTGGATGTGGTAAATTTGCATAATGCCCATGGTTATAACCCCCAAGTAGCCATCTTTTTGCTTCTGACATTTCAAAAATAGCTTCCTTGACTGCTACTCTTAAATCAGTTTTTTCAACCAACATAAAACCTCCGCCCATTGCATAACCGTTTATCGCACCTATTACTGGTTTATCTAATACTCCATTCATAAAAGGGTCATTCGATATTTCTCCTTTACCTGGAGCTGAAGCTAACTCTCCAATTTCTAAAGATTCTTTCATATCTTCACCCGCACAAAAACCCCTACCTTCGCCTGTAAGTATAGCTACCTCTAAGTTTTTATCATTTTTAAACTTATTGAATGCATCTGACATACCATCTCTAATAACTTTACTCAGAGCATTTAGTCTTTCAGGTCTATTAAGCTTTATCACCATAATTTGTCCCTGAATGTCTGTTTCAACGAATGCCATAAATTTCCTCCATAAATATATTGTAAAAATTATATTTGAAAGTCTTTTTATTGAAATACTTATTTACATTTTTTATAACTTATTAAATAAAATGTAAGCTTATAATAAATTATGAGAGATATTTTTAAATTTCTAATATATTTATGACCAAATTATTTAATTTTTTTATTTTTTTTATTAAGAAAGTATTACCTATGTTTTTAGGTATAACTGTAGTAGGTGGGTCTATTTATCTAGCTTATATTTTAATAGAAAACATTTTATAGTTATAACTCAAGTTTAAATTTAGATATACTAGAATTGTAGCTATTGTATGAGTGCTATCAAATAGTAGCTACATTTTAAAGATGTCCTCAGTTTGATGATTTGAATGAGGACATCTTTTTATTAATCTAAACTTAGCTATAAGGATAAATAGAAGATTTATCTGTTTTAGCAAATAGTATTAAGATAATAATAAAAAAAAGATTTTTTGAAATATATTTAAATTAAAAACCCACCTCCAGAGTTTCTACCTGAGCAATCAACTAGAGCTTCGTAAGAAGCGGGCTTTATTTCTAAACTTCATAGTTCCATCTGAATCAGTTTTAGCTGATTAGGTACTTCAATGTTTACATTTTAGTATCCCCGTAACTGATCCCTAAAGATCAATCTCATATTTCACTCCATTTAGATTTCTAAACTTCATAGTTCCATCTGAATCAGTTTTAGCTGATTAGGTACTTCAATGTTTCCATTTTAGTGTCCCCGTAACTGAT
>JAACCT010000092.1 GCA_009937255.1 Dehalococcoidales bacterium | reverse complement strand
TGAACCCTTCTCAGGAAAATACTTTTTGAACTTAATTGCATTGGTTTATAATTATTCTAAAAATAGAAAAAAAACTGATTAAACAGATGTTATAATTAACTTTTTAAAAAAAATATTAACCCTAAGACTTTCTGATATGAGTAGTTTTCTTTTCAGATAGTTAATAAATTAAAGTTAATAGTCTGTTACTTAAATAAATACTGAAATTTTAAAAATACTTGAGTCTTGTTCATTCTGTAATGAGGAGAATTATAGTCTGTAAACTGATCAACATAGTTTTGATTTCCCCCTAAATAGAATATAGTATCTGGATTAGGCCTCCAAGAAATAAGTGGTTGAAAGAAAAATTGCTCAGAAAAATCATTATACTCAGAAATCAATCTAAGATCAAGAAAGTTTGTAAACTGATAACGAATATCTACCCTACCAATATAACCCTTAAAATAATACTCATCTGAATTAAGTTTTTTTATTGAAGAATAATTGATACTTGGTATAATTCTAAAATTATCACTAATTGATATTTCAGATGAAAGTCTTATATCGTTAACCATACCTAACATTGGAGTTTCAATCCGGTAAGCAATGTCTTTACCCCACTTATACCAAAAATTAAAATTTAGAAAGTCTGTTGGCTGACTTTCAACCCTAAGCCAATGATTAATAAAATCTTTAAATTGAAACTCTAGATATGACTTTATAAAGTTGTATTCATAATTATATAAAACATCAGTATTTAAAACTGTTAAAAAGCCAAGATACCCTTGAAAGTTAGATCTAGAAATATTGTTAGAATAATTATAATCGAAGTCTTGCCTTAAACTTATTCTGTATCTTTTTATAAGATCTTTATTAGGAAATTTATAATAACCATGCCACAGAGTATATTTTTTCTGATTGTTAGTAGAAATAAAACCAAGATCTGATCTAAATTCGTCAGAAAGCTGCTTGTACTCAATAAACGACCTCCACGTTTCAGTATTTCTACTAATAGATGCAAAAATGGCATTCCCATTAATTATTTCTCCATCTAATTGTACTGAATTATCTCCATATTTTTTATCAGAGTCAATCCAATCAGCAACCGGTTCCTTGTTATTATTAAAGAATAATTCAAATCTAAATTTCCATACATCTGAGAAATTTATAAGTGCATCAAAGCCATATAGGTTACCGTAAGCATCTCCCTCATAAAGCCTGTTGGAAGCTAGGAGTCCTATCTTAGTCTGATTATTAATAAAATTTTGGTATCTAATAACGTTGCTGAAGCTTTTCCCCCCAACTCCAGAAAAAGATTCATATTTTGTTGGTACAAGATATGGCGTCTCGTTATCAAAAGCACTTAAAACATATAGTCTTGACTTTTTACCTTGATTGATTATTTTGGATGCAAATGAAGGATTATTAATTGACCTTGAATAAAACACATCAATTTGATAGTCCATTGCATCAACTCCTCTATTAAAAAAAGGTCTTCTTTCAGGATAATTTATTGCTGTTGGTGAATTTATATCAATTTTTGTAGCATCAGATTCAACTTGTGAAAAATCAGGATTTAATGTTGCTTCAATTGAAAGATTTTTATTCAACTCCATATTTACTCCTATTCCATAATTTAATTCTGGGGTTTCATAATTAATTCTATCATAATATTTATCTCTTGAACCTGAAATATTGGAACTAACATAGGGTAGGAAGTCTAATTTTTTTTCTATAACTATATTATTCATTACTATTGTGTGGTCAAGCAAACACAGTTGACAACTTGCATCTCTATTTACCATACTTGAACTAGCTCTTACCTCAACACCTTCATTATCATCATCAATATAACCTGTAAAAAGTTCTATTTTCCAAGATTGATTTTTTCCGTTTGGAAAGGGAATCTCAGAATAAGGTATTATAAATTCAACCTCATATCCCCTATCAGTTTGTCTTCCTTTTGATTGGAAATCAAAATTTGCATTTTTCATATTTAGATCACCTAAGCTTTCTGAAGGAAGTCTAATTACATCATTTTGACTTCCTGAAGCATTGGAAGCTAATATAATATGGTTTCTAGCGTCACCATAGGTATCAATTGAGAGTCCAACAAAATCAGCTCTCCAGAAGGCACTGTTGTCTCTAGGTGTTAATGGAGCTACAACTCTTTCTCTATCAGCTTTTATACCTATATAGAGAAACTTATCAGAGTAAGTTATATATCCTTTTGTTTTTTGAGATGGCATACTATTATACCCAGGAGTATCCTCATAAATTATCTCAAGAATTTTTGCACCCTGGATTTCTTCATCTGAAATTATACCATCTTTATTAAAGTTACTTTCATCTATTTTATTTAAGACTAAGGTTGTTTCTTGACCTAAAGAAGATGAAACGTATAAACCTAAAAAAATTAATAAGAACTTTTTCATGATTTAGACTTTAGACCAAAATAAATTAAAAAAGTTGGTTGAATTAAAATTAAGATTTAATAAGATACTGAAATTTCAAAAACAATTGAGATTTATTAACTCTGTAATTTGGAGAGTTATAGTCAATGAATTCATCTACAAGGTTTTGATTTCCTCCAAAATAAAATATTGTATCAGGGTTTGGTCTCCACGATATTAGGGGCTGAGTAAAAAATTGGTCAGAAAATTCATTGTACTCAGATATAACTCTAAAGTCTAATGAACTAGTAAACTGATATCTAATATCAAGCCTTGCAATATAGCCATCAAAAAAATATTCATTAGAATCTAATTTTTTTAATCTTGAGAAGTTAATGGAAGGTTTAATTCGTAAGTTATCATTCAGAGTAATCTCAACTGAAGTATTAAAAGAGAAGCGCTCTCCCAGCTCAGGTATTTCTTCACGATATGCTATTTCATTTCCAGTACCGAATCCACCTTGGATATTCATGAAATTAAAAGGTTTTGATGAAATTCTCACATAATGACTTGTAAAATTTTCGAATTCTGATGCTAAATGAGAATCATAAAAAGCGAATTCATAATTATAAAAAATGTCTGTATTTAAAATTGTTAAAACAGTAAAATATGCCTCGAAAGCTGACCTTTTTAATTTGTTAGAATAACTATACTCTCTATCATATCGTGCACTAACTCTATAATTTTTAAGATATTTCTTATCAGGATACTTATAATATCCATGCCATATTTCATATTTCTTTAGATCGTTTTGAACAATAAACCCGTTATCAGCCCTGAAGGTTGGAGAGATTCCTGTATACCTTAAAAATGATCTCCAGTTTTGAGTGTCTCTTCTAAATTCACTAAATAAAGCATTTCCACTAAAACTTTCTCCATCAAGATTTACCGTATAATCTCCAAATTTTTTATCTGAGTCAATCCAGTCTGATACAGGCTCCTTGTTAGAGTTTTTAAAATATTCAAGTTCAAATTTCCAACCACCTGAAATCTTGAAAAGTGCGTCCAGTCCTAATAAATTTCCATAAGCATCTCCTTCATAAGATCTATTTGTTGCGAGTGCTCCAATTTGAATGTTTGGATTTAAAATATTTTGATATCTAAGTACATTATTAAAACTTCTCCCGCCAACTCCTGAGAACGATTCAAATTGTGTTGGGACTAAGTATGGTGAGTCTTGATCTATGGCAGTAAGCATGTAAATTCTTGATTTTCTGCCTTGATTTAAAACTTTAGATGCAAATGAAGGATTATTTATTGATCTAGAATAATATACATCCATTGTATAGTCCATAACATCTATTCCTCTGGTAAAAAAAGGTCTTCTTTCTGGGTAGTTTATCGCAGTGGGTGAATTAATATCAATTTTAGTTACATCTGCTTCAACTTGAGAAAAATCAGGATTTAAAGTTGCCTCTAGAGATATATTTTTATTGATCTCTAGATTTACTCCAATTCCATAATTTACCTCTGGTTTAGCATAGTTTACTCGATCATAAAATTTTTCTCTTTCACCAGATAAATTAGAACTTACATATGGTAAAAAGTCTAATTTTTTCTGATAACTTATATCATTCATTACTATTGTATGGTCAATCTGGCAAAGCTTACAGGAACTATCATTATCAAGTTTACTACTGTAAACTCGTGCGGTTGATCCCTGTTTTACTTCGTCTCTATAACCTGTGCTAACTTTAAGCTTCCATTTTTGATCTTTACCGTTAGGGAAGGGTATAGCAGTAAAAGGTATTATAACTTCAACTTCATATCCAAAATCTGTAAGTCTTCCTAGTGATTCCCAATTAAAATTTGGGTCAAGACTCCAACCACTACTTTGACTCCCAAATCCAGATGATTCAACTCTTACACCATCATTTTGACTTCCATAAATATTTGCACTGAAACCAAGATTATTTCTGGCATCTCCATATGTGTCAATATGTATATTTACATAGTCTTCTGAAAATAAGGAAAAATTATCTCTGGATAGTATTGACGCGGTAACTTCATCTCTGTAAGCTTTAAATGCTATGTATACAAATTCTTCAGAATAATTCACATATCCAGTTGTTTTGTAGGATGGCGCAGTATTATAACCTGGAGTGTGTTCATAAATAATCTCAATAGGGAAAGCATTTTTTAATTCAGATTCAGAAAGAATTCCATCAAGTTTGAATTCAGATTCAGCGGTTTTTAAAAGATTTAAAACCTGATTTTGAGAAAAACAAATCGTAGTAAAAAGAATTAAGAAAATAGAAATTATTTTTTTCATTTTAGACATAGTTGTCAAAGAAAATAAAAAGTTTTTGAACTACAATTATTTGAGAAGTTAAAAGGTAGTTAAATAAGAAGCTTATTTAGATTTGAAACCAAAGAAATTCTTAATGCTATTTGAATATCTAATCCATATCGCAGCCAAACTCCAGAATGAACCTAGGGGTATCCACCATAAAGCAATAACTAGAGTATAAAACTGAGCTTTATTAGCGTTTTTAACCTTTTCTTTTAATTTTGAATAGCTGAGT
>JAACCT010000091.1 GCA_009937255.1 Dehalococcoidales bacterium | reverse complement strand
TTATATCCATTTTAGAGCCTATTCTTAAAACACATATAAATTATTATACCTAGAAAAAAAGCTTGAATGTTTGATAATAAATTGATTTTTGATAGGTAATCATTGATTTAATTTAAAATTATGAAGTAGAATTTAAATTAATAATTTATTTATTAAAAAATGGAGAGTATTTTGTTAGATTCAAAGAAAGACCAACTAGTCACATTTACTGAAGTTGCTACAAAAAAGTTACAAGAAGTAATGAAAGAACAAGGTAGTGAAAACAGCTACTTAAGAGTATCAATAACTGAGAATCCAAACGGTGGATTCGAATACGTTTTTGGACTTGTAGAAACTCCTGAAAAGGATGATGTAGTTGTTGTTTCTATAATAAAAACTGTAGTTGATCCAGAAAGTATCAAATTTGTTGAAGGTTCAAACATTGACTATGTAGAAGGCTTTCAGAGATCTGGTTTTGTAATCTCAAATCCTAACTTCCAAACAGGAGGCGGTTGCGGTGGTGGAGCTGCTGGAGCATGTTGTGGTGGATCTGAGAATTCTGGTGGTTGTGGAAGCCATGCTGAATCTTCAAGTGCACCTACCGAAGCTGCTGCTGGAGGTTGTGGTGGTGGTGGTGGAGCCTGTGCTTGCCAAGCATAAACTCTTAGAAAATTGTAATTTAATTCGGTAACATTAATTTGTTACGTTTTATAACATATCTATAAATAATACTTAAGAAAGAATTGAAATTATGACTTATATTATTGGTAAAGCTTGTGTGGATGTAATGGATGGAGCATGTGTAGATGTTTGCCCTGTAGATTGTATTTATTCAAAACCTGGTGACAATCAGCTATTTATCAACCCTGAAGAATGTATAGACTGCGCTGCATGTGAGCCTGTCTGCCCTGAAAGTGCAATATTTGCTGAAGATGATGTTCCTGAAGATCAGAGTGATTTTACTAAATTAAATTATGATTATGATTATGATGATTCAGAGCCTGGTCATAATATTTAAATATTAATCATCGAAAGAAGAATAATTCAAACTATAAAGCTTACTATAAAGACCTTCGTTTTTAAGTAAATGATCGTGACTTCCCACTTCTTCTATTTTTCCTGCATTTAACACAATTATCCTATCACATTTTCTTACTGTAGCTAATCTATGGGCTATTGTAATAGATGTTCTGTTCTGTAACAAAACATCTAATGCAGATTGAATCTTTTTTTCTGTATATGAATCAATGGAAGAGGTAGCTTCATCTAAGATTAAATATTGAGTATCTGCAAGTAAAGCCCTAAGAATACTTAATAATTGTCTTTGACCCATTGATAAATCAGACCCTCTTTGTCCAATTATTGTTTCTAAACCATTAGATAGGGTTTTAATAAATTCTTCTATACCTAGTAAAGTTATTGCATCTTCAACTTGTTTCATCGAAACATTAGGGTTCCCATATCTTACATTATCTAAAATAGATCCTGAAAATAAAAATGGGTCTTGTAAAACCATTCCAACTTTTTGCCCAATATATTCTTGAGTTAATTTTTTTATTTCTACTCCTCCAAGAATAACTTTACCTTTATTAGTATCATAAAATCTATGTATCAAATTTGATATAGTAGACTTTCCGGCGCCAGTAGGTCCAACTATACCAATTCTTTCTCCATCAAATATTTCAAAATTAAATTCTTCCAAAATATAATTTTTATCTACATAAGCAAAAGAAATATTTTCAAATTTTATACTCCCATCTAAAGGGCAATCTAAGGGCTTAACTGGATCTTTTATAGTTACTGGAATATCGAGAACTTCAAAAATTCTATACCCCGATGCCATAGCTCTTTGCATTACGTTGTACTGCATAGAAATAGTTCTAATAGGATCAAAAAATCTTTGTACAAACAACATATATGCAACCATAACACCAGTAGTAATATGATCATTTATAACTAAGCTTGCTCCTGCTATAATAATAATTGCAAATGCGATACCAGTAAGTGTTTCAACAGTTGGAAGCATAATACTTGAAAACCTGGCTGCTCTTAACTGAGATTTAAGTAATGAGTCAGCTTTATTTTCAAAGACTTTCATATTGTGTTCTTGTCTATTAAAAGATTGAATCGTCCTGACTCCATTTATATTTTCAGCTAAATAAGCAGTAGCAGCAGAACTCTTAATTCTTGCATCTAAAAATGCTTGTTTTGCCCTAGGGAGCCAAATTAATCTTATTAATATCAAAATTGGCATAACAAGAATAGTCAAAATTCCTAGTTGTAAATTCATAGATAATAAAACGGTTACTATGCCTAGTATCAAAATCAAATCTCCTATTGCAAATACTGAAACTTGCAAAGCTTCTTGCATAGCAGCAACGTCCCCTTGGAGTCTAGACATTAATCTTCCTACATCTGTTTTATCCATAAATGAGATTGAAACATCCTGTAAATGCATAAACATTTTTCTTCTTAGGTCTAAAAGGATTTTTTCACCAACTCTTTCAATGATTAAATCTGACATATAAATAGAAAAACTAACTAATACTGAAAGACCTAAATATTGTAATAATCCTAAAAAAATATACGATTTCACTTCATCAATATTTTCACAAGATGAACTTATCATACATCCAGATTTATCTATAATATTTTTGATAACAAGAGGTAATAGTAAAGAGGATATAGTTAAGAGTAAAATAAAACAAAAACCTATAAAAATCTCTTTTTTATAAATTGAAACATAGGGTATAAATCTCTTAAAAATATTATAGTCAAATTTTCTGGACCTTATTTGATCATCAGATAGAGAAACCATTATTTTATACTCATTTCTGGATTGATTTGCATATTATATAATTCTGAATATCTACCCTTAAGTTTTACTAATTCAGAATGATTACCTCTTTCAATAATTTTCCCATTATTAATATATAGAATTTCATCCAAGTTCATAACTGATGAAATTCTATGAGCTATTACTATAAAGGTAATACTTGATCCCAAACTTGACATTTCTTCTCTGATTTTTCTTTCTGTTTGAGTATCAATAGCAGATGTTGAATCATCAAAAATAACTACTTTTGATTTAAACAAAAGTGTTCGTGAAACAGAAAGTCTCTGTCTTTGCCCTCCTGATAATTGGACTCCTCTTTCTCCTATAAGGGTTTCAAATTTAGAGGGTAATGTGTTGATATGTTTATATATTTGAGCTTTATTTGTTGACCAATTAACCATTTCTTTGTCAGCTTGAGGGTCACCATATCTTATATTTTCTGTAAGAGTATCAGAAAATAAAAAATTATCTTGATCCACCAGATTTACAGATTTCCTTAAGTCATAAAGATCAATATTAGAAATATTTTTTCCATTTAATTCTATTGATCCAGATTCAGGGTTATAAAACCTTGGCAATAATCTTGAAAGAGTAGTTTTACCAGAACCAGGAGGTCCAACTATTCCTATTGAGTGTTTAGGTGATGCAGTAAAGCTTATCTTATCTAAAACTTTGTAAGAACCATAAGAAAATGAGAGATTTTCAACTTTTAATTCTTTAACTGGTTCATTAAATTTGTTACCTTCCAAGTTTTTAACATCTTCTTCGTGATCTAAAACTTCAAATAATCTTGAAGAAGTAGCCGAAGCTCTAGAGAATGAATTTACTAACATTCCTATTTGTCTAACTGGACCTTGCAATATACTCATGAAAGCGATCAATGATGTTAGTTCACCTAATGTAATTACTGATTCTAATACTGCAATAGCACCAAAGTAAACTACTAAACTCATTGATACAAGAAAGGCAAAGGTATTCAATGAAACATTTGTACTTTTAATAACTATTTGCTTAAATGTAGTTTTCTTAACAATATTAGAAGCAATATTAAATTTTTCTAGTTCATATTTTTGCTTCATGACTGACCTAACAAGCCTTACACCTGATAAATTTTCATCCATAACTCTAGTTAAGATACCTAATTGTTCTTGAAGTTTATACCAATTTTTTCTCAGGGTTAGTCTTGCTAAAGTTGAAACAAAAGCAACAAAAGGAATAAATGATAAAGATAATAAACCTAAACCAATATTCACACTTAAAACTAAATAAGCTCCGGTCAGGATAAATATTGATAAAAATACTAATCTTAATATACCTGTATTAATGAACATTCTACTTCCTTCAATATCAATTATCCCTTTGGAAATTAAATCTCCAGTATGAACATTATCGTGATACTTAAATGAAAGTTTTTGTAATTTATTAAAATAAGATTTCCTTAAATCAAATGCTAATAATTGCCCTATTTTTTCTCCTTGATAAACATGAAAATAACTAAATATACCTCTAGCAGTTGACAGAGCAAATACTGTTATGCCAATCTCTATGAATGGCATTAGAGACAAATCTGAAGAGCTATTAGCAGAAAGAGATTTATCAATTGCACGACCTAAATAATATGGTACTGACATTTGAAGTGCAGCGGCAAAAAATATTGAGACAAATGAGAATAATAAATCAAATTTATTATTTTTTAGTGGAATTTTTACTATTCTAACTAAATTAGGACTAAGAAACATTTAAGATATATCTAAAATTCTTTCCATTATTCTATAAGCATTTATAAGCACTATGGATTATTATACTCTTAAAAAATAATAAAAACACACTAATAATATTTCTAGTTTTAATCAAATGAAAATCAAAAAACCTAAATATCGGAATGCAATAATTTCAGATTCTAATGAATTATCTAAACTTGAATCAAATATTTTTGCATTAGATAAAGTAAATACAAATTTTCATAAAGAAATTAATAAAGAAAGCAAAAAAATTTTTATCTGTAGTCAGGAAAATCAAATAAAAGAAAAAGTTTATTCAAAAATAAAAAATTCTTTACTAAAAAAATTAAATAAAGAAATAAATAATAATCAGACTGAAAATAAAATTATTGGATATATAAAAATATGGAATGTAATTGGAGAAAGTCATATTGAACAAATAGGGGTTTTAAGTAATTTTAGAAAACAAGGGATAGCTGAAAAATTACTCTTATTATCGATAAAATATTGTATAGATACTGGATCTAAAAAAATTCTTTTAGAATGTAGAAAAAGTAATACTTCTGCTATTTCTTTATATGAAAAATATATGTTTAAAATAATATCTGTAAGAAAAAATTATTATCCTTTAAACAATATTAGAGAAGATGCTATTTGCTTTGAAAGTCCAGATATTACTACAGATTTTTATTACAATAAATTTCTAAAAAATTAATTAAATTTATTTTGTATAGCTTTCTCTAGTTTAATATTAATATGCTTATAGCCTGCACTAGTTATTTTTCTTCCCTGTGAAGTTCTAATTATAAATCCTATTTTAAGTAAAAATGGCTCAACTACATCCGCTAAAGTAGCTTGATCTTCATTTAATGAAGCACTAATAGCTTCAATTCCTACAGGTCCACCTTCATAGTTAATTGCTATAATTTTAAGATATTCTCTATCTAATCTATCCAAGCCAAGAGAGTCAACTCCTTCAATTTCTAATGATTGATTAATAATCAAATTTTCTATTTTTTTTATATTCTTTACTTCAACATAATCTCTAACTCTTCTTAATAATCTATTAGCAATCCTTGGAGTACCTCTAGATCTTTTAGCAACTTCTATAGCAGAATTTTCATCTATAATCAGCTTCATAAGATCAGATGATCTCAAAACGATATTTTTTAAGTCTTTAATATCGTAGTAATCTAGATGATAATTTAATCCAAATCTATCCCTTAAGGGGGAACTAAGTAAGCCTGGGCGTGTAGTTGAACCAACCAAAGTAAAATTTTCCAATCTTAGATTTATAGTTTTTCCAAAAGCTCCAGACCCAGTTATAAAATCTACCCTAAAATCTTCCATAGCAGAATATAAGTATTCTTCTACCGTTTTAGGGATCCTATGTATTTCATCAATAAAAAGAATATCTTTTGAACTCAAATTAGATAATAATCCAACGGCGTCTGCAGGTCTTTCTAGTGCAGGACCACTCGTATGAATAAAATTTGATTCTATTTGGTTAGCAATTATATAAGAAAGAGTAGTCTTCCCTAGCCCAGGAGGTCCATAAAAAAGAACATGATCAAGAGCTTCATCTCTCTTTTTTGAGGCTTGAACAGCTATAGATAAAGATTCTATTATATTTTTTTGACCTACATAATCATCAAATGAAGTTGGTCTAAGAAAGTTAACTTCTAACTTATCATTATTTTCAATGAAGTTTGTTTCTAAATTTTCAGAAAAAATAATTTCATTATTTGATTCTTTGTCTTGCATTTATAAAACCTTTAAATATTTTATTTTCTATTTTTTTTGAATACTTCCCTTAATAAGTTTTCAACATTTATATTTTCAGTATCACTAGATTTATTTAATATTTCATTTATTTCTATTCGAGCATCAGAAGTTTTATATCCCAATCCTACTAGAACTTCCATAGCATCCTCATAAATAGAATTTGGGATATTAATTGCAACAGACATACTTGAACTAGATGAAACCTTATCTGCAACCTTACCTTTTAGCGATGCAACCATTTTTTGAGCTGCTCTAGAGCCAATTCCTGGCATTTGTTCTAATATATTATAATCTTCTGTTTCAATAGCATGAGCAATTGTATTTATGGGAAAAACTAAGCAATTAGCAGCTTTAACAGGACCTATTCCTTCAACTTGTATCAGTTGTTCAAAAAATTCTTTATCAGTTGGATCAATAAAGCCAACTAATAAAGGCTTGGGCTGTCTTTCAGTCACATGGTAGTAAATTTCTAAATTAATACTAGAATTTTCAATTATTGAATTTTCAACAAAAAAATTACTAAGATATTCAGGTATATGAATTTCATAACCCACTCCATTGACCAAAAGTATTAATCTTTTAGGATTCAATAAAAATTTTTTTATATTACCTTCTAGAAAACTTATCATTGTTATTTTTTTAGTTTTGATTGACTCATTATAGAATGACAGATAGCTATAGAAAAAGCATCCGCGACATGCTCGTTCTTTAATAAATTTTCATTATTCAAAAGTTTAGAAACAGATAGCATTACTTGTTTCTTATCAGCACGACCTGATCCTGTAACAAGATTTTTAGCTTGAGTTGGTTGGTAATTATAAACTTTTATATTATTCATACCTGCAGAGGCCAATATAACCCCCCTTGCGTGACCCATCAGTATTGATGTTTTAGCAAATTTCGGCCTTGAATGTAAATCTTCTACAGCCAAAACATCTGGTTTGAACTTATCTAAAAGTAAACAGAATTCTCTATTAATTATTGAAAGCCTAGCTTCTAATAAATCAGAACTCTTTGTTTTTATTACTCCTCCTTCAATAGGCTTAAGTTTATTACCTTCAGTATAAAGTAACCCATAACCAGTATTTGAAAGACTTGGATCAACACCTAAAATTTTCATTAATTTATTTTTCTTTAGGTTTGATTATATTTTTTAAAATACTTATTTCAAGTCTAATGTCTCTATCTACTATTTATGAAATCTATAGAATTCTGTAGGAAATTTTATTGAAAAATAACAAAAATATAGAAACAATAGATATTATATTATTTTATTAGTAGGAATATATGAATAAAGAAAAAATTGCTTTTATTTTTCCAGGCCAAGCATCACAGACTCCTGGGATGGGATTTGATTTATATAAAAACAGTAAAGCCGCAAGAGAAGTTTTTGACGAAGCCGATGAAATATTAGGTAGAAAGCTTTCAAAGGTTATTTTTGAAGGGTCAAAAGAAGATTTAACTCGTACTGAAAATGCGCAACCATCGATTGCTACAGTTTCGATTGCTGCATGGAGAGCTATAGAATCTGAAATGGGTACAATTCAAATACCTAACTTCACAGCTGGGCATAGTTTAGGTGAATATAGTTCCTTGGCTACTGCAGGTGTGTTAAGTATTAAAGATACTATACAGTTGGTTTCTAAAAGAGGTGAATTAATGGAAAAAGCCTGTAACGATTCCCCCGGTGGGATGTCAGCAATAATTGGTATCGATGAAAATGAAGTAAAACAAGTTTGTTCGGAAACAGGAACTTATTTATCAAACATAAATACTTCCAACCAAATTATTATTGCAGGAGAAAAACAAAATTTGATTAATGCAATGGACTTGGCTTCTAGGTTAGGCGCTAAAAGAGCAATTCCTTTGCCGGTTGGAGGAGCTTTTCATTCTGCATTAATGTCATCTGCTCAAGAAGACTTAGATTTTGAAATAGATAATGCTGATTTTCAAGATGCAGTTGTTCCTATTATTGCTAATACTGACGCTCAGCCAATAACAAATACAGAGTTGGTAAGAGCTGAATTGAAAAATCAATTACAAAACTGTGTTTTGTGGAGTGATTCTATTGCTTATATGACTGATAATAAAGTTGAAACTTTCTATGAAATAGGACCAGGCAACGTTCTATCAAGCATGGTCAAAAGAATAGATTCAAATATTAACGTAAAAAATATAGGAAACTATAATCAAGTTTTAGATTATATTGAATCAAGAAATTAAATAATTGATCTACGATACTGAAGATAATCTTAATGACAGAGTTGATGCTGAATTCGTTTCTGAAAAAAAAACTGAGTCTATTTTTGGTACAACAATGGCAAGAGCTGCTGTAGTCCAATCAATTTATGAATCAGAAGTTACTAAAAATTATGATTCACAAAATATAAAAAATTTAAATTTTTATAAATCTTTAAATAGTTCAAAGAAAAAGATGGCTTTATCCCTATTTGATTATTCAATAAATAATAAAATAGAAATTGATAAAAAAATAATGGAGCACATTAAGGATAGCAATATAAAAAGAATTCCTAAAACGGATCTTTCAATATTAAGAATGGCGATTTCAGAATTAAATACTAATATTGAGACACCAGTTGGTGTAGTTGTAAATGAAGCTGTAAAGCTTGGGAATGTTTTTGGCTCAGATTCGTCTAAAAACTTTATAAATGGAGTATTAAATTCTATGGTAAGATAGACTTTTATATCATTATTCAATAACATGAATGTGCAGTTAATAATTTGGAGGAAACAATGGCTTCAGTTTTAGAAAAAATTCAAGAAATTACAGCAGAAAAACTTAGTGTAGAACTAGCAGATGTTAAGGCTGAGTCTTCTTTTACGGAAGATTTAGAAGCTGATTCATTAGATGTGGTAGAACTTATCATGGCATTAGAAGAAGAATTTAGTACAGACGATAATGCTATTGAAATTTCTGATGAAGATGCTGAAAATATAAAAACTGTTAAAGATGCAGTAGATTATATAACTTCTAAAGGTATAGAATAATCAATTCTAGAATTTATCCTTATTTTTTATGATTGACTAAAAAAAATTAGTCAATAAAAAATATTAGTTAAATTTTAGTATAGGTTTAAGTATAAATAATGGATAAAATTAAATTTACACCACTTGGTGGTCTTGGAGAAGTTGGAAAGAATTTACTTCTTTTTAAAATTAACAATAAGTCTTATCTTATAGATGCTGGTATAAAATTTTCATTAGATGATGAAATTGATTATATACTTCCTGATTTAGAATTTATTGAAAATAAAAAGAATGAAATTTCTGCAATCTTCATAACGCATGGTCATGAAGATCACATAGGAGCTTTGTCAAAATTAGCATTTTTAAAAGTTCCAATTTACTGCCCTCCCATGGCAGCTGAAATTATCAGAAAAAAACTTTATAAAGATGACGAAAAGTTTCTAGAAATAGTTCATACCAACAAAGCTTATCGTTTTGAAGGCTTCAAAATTACTTGGTTCCCAGTCGTTCACTCTATACCTGATTCTTGTGGATTAATAATCCAAACAAAGGAATTAAATGTTGTTCATACTGGAGATTTTAGATTTGATGACAACCCTATTTTTGGTAAAAATACAAATTTTGAAAGTGTAAATAAACTTATAAACAAAAAATGTGATCTTCTATTATCTGATTCTACTAATTCATTAATTGAAGATTCTCAATTCTCAGAACGTGAAGTAGAAAAAACATTTATAAGATTGTTTAAAAAAAATAAAAAAATCATTATTTGTAGTTTTGCGTCTCAGATATCAAGGCTCCAAATAGCAATAAACGCAGCAAAAAAATATGATAAAAAAATTGTTTTATTAGGTACAACTCTTAGAAAAAACCTCAGTATAACAAAAAGATTAAACATTCTTTCAGGATACGACGAAGTAATAGCAACTAAAAATCAAGTTAAAAATTTAGATCGTAATAAGATAATATATTTCGTAACTGGTTCTCAGGGTGAAGAATTTTCAGTTTTAAATCGACTGTCCGAAAAAAAATATAATGATTTAATTATAGAGAAGAATGATGAAATATTAATGTCTTCATCAGTAATTCCAGGTAATGAAGAAAAGGTGTTTAATGTTATTCATAGACTACAAGCTCTAGGTGCAAATATAACTTTTAATAGCCAGGAAAATAAACTTCATGTTTCAGGGCACTCACCTCAAGAAGATTTGATTGATGTTATAAAAACCTTAAAACCTAAGAATTTTATACCTATTCACGGTAATGAAGCGATGTTAAACTCCCACAAAGAAATTGCTATAAAGGGTGGAGTAAATTTGGAAAATATATTCGTTTTATCTAACGGTGATAATTTAGAATTGAGTAATTCGGAAGCAAAATTATTAAATAAAACTAAAGTAATTGATGAAGTTGTATTAAGACAAGAATTTAATCAAAAAAATCAAAGTGGAAAAAAAATATCTCACGATAGTCTAATTTCTATTATTATAATCATAAATATTTCTCATAAAGATATAGAAACTAAACCTTTTATAAAAATATTTGGCCAATCTATTAATATGAAAATTATAAAGTTTTTAGAAAAAAATATTAATAATAATAAAGATTTTTCAACCATATATAATCTTCAAGGCTGGGATAAAATAACTGAGCAATTTAATCAAAAAATATATAAATTGGTATTAACTGAATTTAATAAGAAATATCTAATAAAAACTATTTTTATAGAAAAGTAGAATTTCTCATAATAACAATTTATGAAAATTGAAGAAAATAATTTTTTAAAAGAAAAAATAGATCAATATATAAATAGCTCAAACTATTGGATTTATATTCTAATAGTCGGGGTGATAATATTATCACCTGTCTTCTTTTATTCTGTAAGAGAATTATTTGGCCTTTTACCTCTTCTAATTTCTATATCTGTCTTATTTATTTTATTCTTATTAAGATTTTCTTTAGTCAGCTCTAAAAATTTTATATCTGTAAAAAGAATTTTATCTATAATCTTATTAAATATTTCCCTTTTTATAACTTTGGGAGCTATCGAATATAGCTCCAGTTCTAGTTTTTCATTTGATTATTCATTTTCTGGAAAATATGGAGAATTATTAGCCAAAGGACCTTTTTATTGGAATAATTTCAGTGCTGACATAATAAATTATGTTGATTTATCAATAAGAATTTCTATTCCATTATTTCTAATTATTTTTATAAATTATCCAAAAAGATCTAAAGAAATAATAAGTATATTTTTGATTAAAATAATATATTTTTTATCATCTAATTTCAAAAAAATAAGCTTTCCTAGGCTAAAAATTAAAAAATATAATACAAGTAAAAATAATAATGAGGAAACATTACCAGAGACAAATATAAAAGAAAAAATAATTATTTCAGAAAACATTATAGAGAAACCTATAGAAGATATTATAGATAAAACAAAAGAAATTACTATTAATAAAAGTATAAATAGAGATGAAGTAATAAAAGAAATTATTTATGATGAAAATTCAAATATTGACAAAGAGCTAGATAAATTTTTAATTAAAGAGCATAAATGGCCAAAAATTAAAACTGAAGATCTAAAAACTACACCAAAAACTGAGTTAAATAAAAATGAAATAAACGACACTATAGAAATAATTAAAAGTACTTTATCAGCACATGGAGTAAATACTTCTATAGAAAATTATACATCAGGTCCATCAGTAACTATGTATCAACTCAAGCCTGGATATATAGATGGAAAAGATAATAAAAGAGTAAAGGTTGAACAAGTTCTTAGAAGAGAAAAAGATCTGGCTTTGGCATTAGGTTCCCCAAATATTAGATTTGAAGCTGTACTTGATGGAGTGCAAAATATTATGGGAGTAGAGATTCCAAATATTACTCCAAATACAGTAGATTTTAAAGATGTCATAGATAGTAAAGAGATAAAAAAATTATCAACAAATTTCGCTTTACCAGCTCCATTAGGTCAAGGGATGGATGGTAACCCTATTATTATAGATTTAGCAAAAATGCCTCATTTACTTGTAGCAGGTTCTACTGGTTCAGGAAAGTCTGTATTTATTAATTCTGTTATAACAGGCTTAATAACAAAAAAAACACCTGATGAAATTAGAATGATATTAATTGATCCAAAAAGAGTTGAATTAACTCCTTATTCAGATATCCCACATCTTTATACTGATGAAGTTATTGTTGATACAGAAAAAGCAGTTTCAGTATTATCAAGTACCGTGACTGAAATGATGAATAGATTTAAGGTTTTAGAAAAAGTGGGAGTAAAAAATATTTCAGACTTTAATACTAAAATGAATAAAACACATAAAATGTGGAATTTATTAATAGTCATAGACGAATTAGCTGATTTAATGCTTCAAGCAGGAAGTGAAATAGAAAGATTAATAGTTAGATTGGCTCAACTTGGTAGAGCAACTGGAATACATTTAGTAGTTGCAACTCAAAGGCCATCTGTAGATGTAGTAACTGGATTAATAAAAGCTAATTTTCCAAGTAGAGTTTCTTTTGCAGTTATGTCTCAAATCGATTCAAGAACTGTATTAGATTCTGTAGGAGCTGAAAAGCTTATTGGCAAGGGAGATATGTTATTTAGCCCGATAGATAATGCGCAAATGAGTAGGATACAAGGTGTATTTCTTAGCGAAAATGATATAGAAAATATTACTAAGCAGTGGGAAGGTTCTTTAGAGAAATATTCTTTAGAAATGTTAAAAATAGAAATAGAAGAAAAAAGTATCAATAAAGAATTAAGTGGAGATTCTTTATATGATCAAGCTTTAGAATTAAGTTCACAAAGTAATACATTGTCAACATCACTTTTACAAAGAAGATTAAGAATAGGATATCCAAGGGCTGCAAGATTAATGGATGAACTCGAAGATAAAGGAATTGTTGGTCCTGGCGAAGCAGGAAAGCCAAGAAAAATATTAATATAAATGTTAAATAATAAAGATAACAGTATAGAGCTAGGAGAAAATCTTACTAATTGTTTAAGTTGTAATGAATCAATAGATCAAACTGATTTTTATAAAAAATATGATATTTGTCCATTTTGTAATTTTCATTATTCTATTGACTATAAAAAAAGAATTGAGATAATTTCTGACTTAAATACTTTCAAAGAGATAAATAAAAATATTTCTATAAAAAAGCCAGATAATCTTAATCTAGATGAGAATTATAAAAAAAATGTTAGACAAACTAGAGAGAGAACAGGGTTAGAGGAAGCAGCAATAACAGGAACATGTAATATTGGTGGTATTAAAACAGTAATAATTTTATTAGATTTTGGTTTTATGGGTGGTTCTATGGGTTTAATTGTGGGAGAAAAAATCTCTAAGGCATTTAACTATGCATCTAGAAACAAACTACCAATTGTATCAATGATTTCAAGTGGAGGAGAAAGAGTACAAGAAGGTTTGTTTTCTTTAGTTCAAATGATTAAGACTGTAATATCTACAAAAGAATTAGAAAATAAAGAACTACCTCATATAAGTTTATTTTCACATCCTTCAGGAGGACAAGTTTATGGTTCATTTGCTAACAGAGCAGATTTTAAGTTAGCTGAGCCAGGTGCTATTATAGGTTTATTCCCTCTAAACGAACTAATTGATAATTCTAAAGGAGCTTCTAAAATAGATATATCATCAGAGAATTTCTTTAGAAAAGGATTAATTGATAAAGTTGTTTCTAGAAATACATTAAAGATTGAATTATTTACAATTTTAGAAAATATCATTTCAAATTATAAAATTCCAAAAAAAATTGATTTAAATATGCCTAATTTAGAACTTAAAAATTCTTTAAAAAATAAAAAGAAAATAGAAAAAGGAAGACCAACTGCAAAAATTTATATTGAAAAAGTTTTTGAAGACTTCACTCAATTAGGTAATCAAATTGGAAACGATCAAGTTATTTCAGGAATAGCTAAAATAGCTTCTCAACCAGTTATAATCATTGGTCAAAATTATCAAAGAAACTTATCCTCTGACAAAGGATTAGTAACAAATAATGATTTAAAAAAAATAGAAAAATTTATTAACCTTTCTGAAAAATTTCAAATACCAATAGTTTTTTTTGTTGATAATAAAGGATTTGAAATTTCATATAAAAATGAAATATCAGGACTCGGTAACAGATTATCACAAGTAATTGAAGATTTATCTTCACATAAACAACAAATCATATCGATAATAATAGGAGAAACAACTTCTGAAGCATCAGTACCTTTTCTAGTATCTGATAATGTAATGATGTTAGAAAATTCTATATTTTGGCCTAATAACCAAAATAAAGGAATAGAGTTTTTAACTTCAAAAGAATGCCTTGACAACAATTTGATCGACTTGATAATACCTGAACCTCCTCTTGGGGCTGGAAAGGGGCCAGAGGACATGGCAAGGCTGATAAAAATAAGTTTAATAAATGCTTTTTCAACACTAAATTCTTTAAATGTTAAAAAATTAATAAAAATTAGAAATAAAAAATTCTTAAATATTGATTTAGGGGAAAAGAAATTAATAAGTACAGTTTCTAAAGAAATTAATCTATGGAAAGAAGTTTTAGGTGCTAGTTACAAAGGTTTTAAAAAATAAAACTATTTTAATCCTCTTATTATCCAGTCTAGTGCTTCAATAGTACCATTATCAGAAAAATTCTTAGTTATAAATTTCGAAACTTTAAATAAATCAGGGTTAGAATTACCCATTGCTACAGAAATTCCTACACCATTAAGCATTTCTAGATCATTTAATCCATCTCCAATAGCAAAAATTTTAGATTTTTCTAAATTTAGATATTTACAATAGAAATCAATAGCTAGACCTTTATTAACATCTTTGGGCATAAAACTTAAATATTTTTCATCACTGCTCCCAGTTGATTGAACTAAACTTATTTTATTTTTAAAATTAAATTTATCTTCTGAAACATACTTAATTACATCATCATAAAAACACGTAATTATATTAACATCATCAATTGTTTTGAATTTAGAATCATGTGTCATTTCAACACTTTTAGCACTAGCAAAATAGTTAAAACTATTAGAATCTAGCAAATTAAAGATTATTTCAGAAATTTCTCTATTTATTGATTTACTAAAAATAATTTTGTCATTTTTTTTAGGATCAAAAATTATAGCGCCATTATCTGAAATTTGAGGAGAATGTAAATCTAAAATCGTACTATAGTCCTTAACAGAAGAAAAAATTCTACCAGAAGCTATAGTTGTAGGAATATATTTAGAAATATATTTTATTTTTTCAATTATTTCTGATGGAATTTGTTCTTCTCTATCTAACAATGTTCCATCCAAATCAAATAAAGCGGCAGTTATAGTAGGAGTGTCTAAATGTTTATCTATTTTTATATTCAAAATTATTACCTATAATGATCATATATTATTTATAAATCTATTATGATTAAAATAATTTTAAACTATATTTTGAGTATATAAAGATGGATAAACTAACAATTGCAGGTAAAAAATTTAATTCAAGGTTAATTACTGGTACTGGTAAGCACAGAAGCTCAGAAGATTTATTAAAGTCTATCGAAGCTTCTGAGACAGAAATGATTACAGTAGCCATAAGAAGAATAAATTTTGACGATCCAAAAGAAAAAAACTTACTCGATGTTATTGATTGGAAAAAATATAACATCTTACCAAATACAGCTGGAAGTAAAACTGCTGAAGAAGCAATTTATACTGCAATGTTAGCTAAAGAAGTAACAGGTTCAAATTGGATTAAAGTTGAAGTAATACCAGATACAAAGTATCTTTTACCAGACCCAATTGGGACACTTGAAGCTTCAAAAAAATTAGTAAAAGAAGGATTTATAGTTTTACCTTATATTTCACCAGACCCTGTGCTTGCTAAAAGATTAGAAGATGTAGGGTGTGCAACTGTGATGCCTTTAGGCTCTCCTATTGGGTCAGGTAAAGGCGTGCTAGCATTAGAGGAAATAAGAATAATAATTGAGCAATCAAATATTCCTGTAGTAGTAGATGCAGGCTTAGGAGTCCCTTCTGAAGCCTCGCTAGTAATGGAAAATGGAGCTGATGCTGTTCTGGTAAATACTGCGATAGCTGGGGCAAATAACCCTAAACAAATGGCTGAAGCTTTTAATCTTGGAGTAAAAGCTGGAAGAAAAGCATTTTTATCAGGAAGAATTCCTATTTCTAACCATGCAAACCCTAGTAGCCCAACAGAAAATATAATAGATAGTTAATTATATGCTTATTTATGTAACTGACATAAATAAATTCTCAAGTGAGAATATTTTTTTAAAAAATATTAATATTGCATCTAAATCTGGAATAAAATATATTCAAATCAGAATTACAAAAGATAATTTAATTGATCCAGAGAGAATTTATCAATTAATTTTAGGAACAATTGATAAAAATAAAACCAAAATTATAATTAATGAAGAAATAAATATCGCTAAATCAATAGATATTTTTGGATTTCATATGAAATCTAAAAATACTTCATCAGCAAAAGGAATCAAAAAATCAACAGGTGCTCAATGGATATCTAAAGCAGTTCATACAGAAGAAGAAATTTTATTTTATAACAAAGATAAATATATAGATGCTTTTATATTAGGTACGATTTTTCAATCAAATTCTCACCCCAATGGAAAGACTTTAGGCATTGAGAATTTTAAACAATTAGTTAGAATATCTAGTAAGCCTGTAATAGGTATTGGGGGAATAGGGTCAAATAACTCAAATTTAATTTATAAATCAGGAGCTGCTGGTATAGCTGTAATCACTTCAATAGCTACTTCTAAAAATATTAGAAAAACTCTAAAAGATATGGAATCATGTGATGATAAATATTTTCCTTAATGGCAAAAAATCAAGTATAGACAAATCTATAAATATACATGATTTTATAATTTCTCAAGGCTTAAATGACAAAATGATTGCCGTAGCAGTTAATATGAAAATTATTCATAAAAATGAATATAAAAAAATATTCATAATTGAAAACGATAAGTTAGAAATTGTAAGGCCTGTTGGAGGAGGATAATTTACTCTATCACACAGATAAGACCAAAATTGCCAGTATCGGCATCTCCACTATACAAAGATCTATATTGAAAACAACCAGGAATAGTAAATTCTCTAGAATATGAAAATTGATCTGGGGTTTTATCAAAAGGTCCTTTGTTAAAAGCACCTGAATCCCACATATCACCTTGACCTTCATCTGATGTAGAAGAACTTGCAGCACCTTTGGGATTTAACCAAGTTACAGTTGCTCCTGAATTAATTTTTACTGTTTGAGGATCCATTACTCCACCTTGGCCAATTGTTATTTCTACATCACCTTCAAGTATTGGGCCATCAGGCATATCTATATCAATTACCTTTTCTTCTTCTTTACATAATGAACCTGTACACTCTGCTTCTCCACCTGCTTCAGCAGTAGCAGTTAGTTCTACAGAAATAGCTAGAGAAGATGCAGCAGCAGCTTTACCAACTGATTGAGCAGCAGCAGTAAAATTATTTTCACATTCAAGTACCCATGAAGCTTTTTCTGCTTCAGATAGTGTACTGTAAGTAATTCCTTGAACCGCAGTACATTCTGTTACTTCAGCAACAGCAGTAGCAGTAGCGTTTCCTAGTTTATTATCAGCAGTTTGGGTTTGAACAATATTTGTATATGAGACGTAATCATCACCACCACAAGCAATAATTAAAGCTACCAAACTTATCATAAAAACTCTAAACATATTATTCCCCTTTAATCTACTTGCCTTAATCTTGGATCTAACCTATCTCTAAGCCAATCTCCTAAGAAATTCAATGCTAAAACAACTAAGAAAATAGCTCCACCTGGAACCATTACTTGATGAGGTGCAATAGCTAAATAGTCTCTACCTTCATTTGTCATTACTCCCCATGCTGGAGTTGGAGGTTGAATTCCAGCTCCTACGAAACTCAAAACTGATTCAGCCAGAATAAGGGAACTTGTGTTCAATGTTGCAACAACAACTGCTGTATTTAATACACCTGGAAGAATATGTCTATATAAAATTCTAAATGTAGTAGCTCCATTAATTTTTGCACTTGCAACGAAATCAAGCTCTCGGATAATTAGAGTTTGAGCTCTGATTACCCTCACGAACCCACTCCATGCGATAAGAGCAAGAACTCCCATAAGCACAGTTAATCCTCTTCCAAAAATCAAGGTAACTACTAATGCAACCATTAGGAAAGGTAAAGCATACCAAATATCAACAAATCTGGTGATAAATTCATCTATCAACCAAGGACTTAAAATAGAAATTCTTTTCTTTTTACCTTTATAATTTACATAGAATCCAATATTTGGTTCATATCTTTGAGCTGTATAACCAGCAATCAAACCTAAAGCCACTCCAATCGTCATACCTGCCACCAAAGAAATCCCTACTACCATCATAGAAATTTGAGCACCATGAAGAAGTCTACTAAATACATCTCTACCTACATGATCATTACCCATAAAATGATATCCATCAGGCCAAAAATCTAATAATTTGGTATCAACTCTAATAACTTGAAGGTCTAGAAAAATAATATCATTTTCACCTTCAATAATATCTTCATTAGCAGTAATTTCAAAAGTTACTAAGTCTCCATCTTGAATTACATTATTAAAAAGAATATCAGGAGTATTTGGAGATTCTTCATTCCAACCAATCTCATCCTGGAGAAACCCGTTCCCATTAATATCAAACATTCTATTATCAGTAGGTAATTCATAACTAGCATTAAAAATTGTACCTGCAGGGATATCAATTGTAGTTAAATCAAAACCACCTTTTGTTTTGGTAGGAAATTTTATGTCAACTGTACCTGGTGAACTATGCCTAGCTCTAACATCACCAATATCTCTTTCATAAGGAGCAACTGTTGGACCAATAATCGCGGCAATAACTAAAACAACTAGAATTACAATAGGTAAAACAGGGTATCTTCTTAAAAATCCCCAAATTGCCTGTAAATAAAAAAGAGGATTAGATTTAGAAAGTATAGTTTCTGTAGTCATAATTTATTATTTCTCCTTTTAGTTTAATCTGACTCTTGGGTCAATTATCGTATAAGCAATATCTGCTATGGTAGCAAATACCAAATAAATCAGTATAAAGACAAATACAGTTCCTAATAGTAATGGAAAGTCATTATCATTTACAGCTCTATATAATGCATCATAACCAATTCCAGGCCATGAGAATATTATTTCAACTACAAGAGCTCCGTTAAGCCAACCAGAAAAAATCAAAAGAGCACTTGTTACTGGCGCAATAAGAGCATTTCTTAATGCATGTTTAAAAATCACTGTCCCAAATCCAACACCTTTTGCTCTTGCTAGTCTAATATATTCAGAATCTAATATTTCTAACATAGAGGATCGAGTTAATCTCATAAGTGCCGCTGCAGCACCCCACCCAAGTGCTATACATGGTAAAACGTAGTCTTTATAATCAAATTCAGGCTTTCTACCACCTGCAGGTAGTAGAGGGTCACCATTTATTGTGATCCATTGATTAAATATATATATCAAGACTAGACCTGTCACAAAAGGAGGCGCAGCTTGACCCACAAGTGCAAGGCCTCTCGCGACATAGTCCCAAAACGAGCCTCTATAAACAGCAGCAATTACACCTGTTGGTATTCCAAGTAATATAGCAAATATCCAACCTCCTAATGCTAATTCTAAAGTTGCGGGGATTTTTGCATAAATAATATCAGTTACTGCCATATTTCTAGCTAAGGAAATACCTAAATCCCCTCTTAAAGTTCTTCCTATCCACTTAGAATATCTTACGTGGAATGGATCATTCATACCTAATTTTTCACCTAGTTTATCCCATTGTTCTTGAGTGATACCGTTTCCACTATCAGGAACGAATAATAATCTTGGATCATTATGAAAATTAGTTAAAGTAAATACTGCTAGAGTTGCTCCTATAATTGATAGGAAGGAAGAAAAAAATCTACCAAATAAAAATCGTATCATTCTAATCTCTCTTATATATATAATTTGTGTTCAAAAGTTCGTTGCTCTGATGGTATAAAAAAAGTGGGAAGAAATAAAGCTTTCTTCCCACTTTTTTCAACAAATTGACTAAATTATCAATTTATCCCATAAAATTAGTCATTCATAACTAATAATTCTGGGTTGTTAGAAACGTTAGCATAGTGCTGTTGAGGAGCATTCCATGACTTAATTCTGTCGTTTACAACAATACCTTTAGGTACTTGGTAAACACCAGCATATTGTAGCCAGTACATACTGTAATCAACAATGTCTTTGTGCATTTCTACTCTTTTAGAAGCATCTTTCTCCATTAGAACATCTGATACACTTCTTGCTCCAGCTTTAGATTCAAATCCACAACCCCATGAAGGACGTGTTCTTGAAGTATCAACCGGAGGAATTGGCCAGTCTTGTGGCCATACATTTGAATGTACATCACAGTTCTTTAATACAGGAAGAAATTGCTCTCTTCTTTTCATTCTAGGTGAAATAACTCCACCATAGTCTTCAACTAGTCCAGAAATTTCAATTCCTAATCTAGCCCAGTCACTCATCACTGTGTCAGCTACTTCAAGTCCAACAGGACCTGCTTCAGCTGCATATGCTTGAAGAACCAAACCATCAATAGCTCTGTTTCCGTCAGCATCAGCTGGGTAACCAGCTTGGTCTAGTAGAGCACCAGCTGCTTCGATGTCTCCATCAGCAAGCTCGTATATAACTCCACCAGTTTCTGAAGTTTTATTACCATAAGCATCCCATACTCCGGTATCTCTGTATGGATCCCAACCAGGATATTCAGGTCCCATATACTCAGAGTAAATAGGTGTTCCGATTCCATTTAGAAGGGAGTCATTAATACCGTTTCTGTCAAGAGCAGTAGAAAGAGCTAATCTAACTAATCTAGCTTGCTCCATATCAGTCATACCTGCAGGGTTGTCAGTATCTGTATATCTAACAACTGAAGAATCTGTTGATCCTTCGTGGTATGCATCTTCTTGCCAAGGGTCTCCTACCCATGCAACGTCAGTATCATAAGCTGGAGAATCCCAAGGATTCAAAGCCTCACCTGTTCTAGCATGGAATTCTTCCCAAAGGTTACCTGGGAATATGATTGATTGTCCAACATATCCACCTGGCATAGTCTCTAAGAATCTTAAATCTGAAGAATTAGTTACAACATCAGCAAGTAGTTTATAGTCAAC
>JAACCT010000090.1 GCA_009937255.1 Dehalococcoidales bacterium | reverse complement strand
TCCTGAAGTGGTTTATGGCGTTCGCAAAATAATTTGCTTTTGTAAAATCTGCCACCATTTATAATTTGTGTGTCATCTATACTCTCCAGCATAGAGCCACAGGTATCACATTGCATGATACCTTGAAGTACATAGTCTTAGTATTTAAATATTATGATTTTCAATTTTTAGTCATTTTTTTGCAAATTTTTTGATAAATGTGTTGGATGATCATAACATTCCATACATTCTGTTTTTGTTGGATGACATTTACATTTACATTCTTTTTCATTGTCGTATTCATGAATTGGTGTTGGTTCTATTGTATCAGAATTGGCATCCCCAATATCACTTACCTGAACCATTCCTGCACGTTCTACGGCAGTATCTCTAGCATCAAGTATTTCTCTCATTATATCTTCAGTTGATTTTTCCAAACTACTGTTTATTTAGACCGTTTTTTGTTTATAATTGTTTCTATGATTGTTCCAAAAACATTGAATACATAAATTATCTACCCATCTTGACGGTTCTTTGCATTCGCATGGACAAATACATTTTAACCAACCGTTTCTTCGTTCTCTTTTCCTAATTTTTATTTTAGGTTCAGGGTCTTTTGACCAAAAAAATCTCAATTTCCACTTGAGTCTGATAAAGATCCGTTCAAATCGTCAAATGTCAGATTGTTTTTTGGAGTTGTATTTTCTGCTATAATTAACAATAATGCAAACTCATACCAATGTTGATCAAAACTCATTGGCTTAAATCCGTTATCCACCAACACTTTTTGTAGATATTCTTTGGTATATTTCATATTGTATCCTTCATTTTTCCTTTTTTCTTTGATTCAGTTGTATAAATGGAAAATCCTTGATCTTTTAATTCTTCTTCTGGATCTTCACTTTTCATAGCCTCGACTATCTTTTTTCGTTCTTTATCCATTGAATATTATAATATGCTTTGTTATTTATCCTTTTCCCATTCGTCAATAGCATCTACGGCTTCGACAATTGTATATAAATTCAATAACAAGTCATAAATTGATATTTTTTGATCCTGTGCCAAGTCATCAATATATGCCAAACCTTCCCTCATTTCAGGAATTTCACTGTTTTCTAATATGCACTCATCTACCATTGTTTTAAATTGACTAGCCTGTTGATCTGTAAGATCATCTAAACTTATCATCTTCATTCCTTTGTTTATCCCTACATTCTTCACTGCAAAAATAATCTCCACCATAACTTTCTCCTACGGTTTCAATTAACTCATCTGATGCTCTTTTACCACATTTATCACAGTATAGCATAATTTGTTTTAAATTATATCATTATTAAGTTTATATATACTCAATTTTTTAGATATATCATCATTATACCCACTTGTCAATAAACACCATCTAATTATTTGAAAATTGCTGTTTGCATGAAATGACCAGAATTTATTTACAAACTCACGTTTTTCTGTTTCTTTGCTGTTTATCAGTCCTTTAACTTGATCCAATTTTTTTGGATCTTTATCTTCTGCTCTTTTATTTATTTCAGATTCTATATACTCTTGTAATCTAAAATCTTCAATATTTTTGTTATCTCTAAATATTTTGTCCAATTCTAAATATTTTTTAATTCCATATTCTAAATCATCTTGATAATTACAACCAAGTTCTTTCATCAATGACAAATCATTTGATATTACTTGTGTGCCATAATTCATACTATCCAAAACTGCCATATTCCATGTGGCATAATCTTGTAAATTGCATATTGTAAAATGTGAAGATTTTAACAAATATCCATATGATTCAAATGGAATACTTTTAACAATTACATTTGGTACTTTTCCAAGTTCCTTATTCTCCTTCATATTTTGTTCGTCTGTAAACCATAATACAGAATCACTTCTATCTAATTTTTTAAATATTTTTAAAACCTCTTTCCAACCTGTAGTATTGTTCAGTCTATGATTGAATAGGATAATTTTTTTATCTGGTAACTCAATTGGTTTTTCTCCATAATTTGTAGGTAATGGATGAAAATAACCATAACTGTATTCATTATAAGGCAATCTATATTCAGTCCTTGTTTCTTCAAGCAATGATCTTGCATATTCATTGTGGAAAAGTGACATATTTCCATTGTCTATTCCTTCAACTTCTCTTATAATGAATCCACCCAAATCAGTTCCAAATTTTTCATTCTTTATAGAATCTATCCAATGGAAATAATTTACTATTATTGGTTTTTCTCTACGTTGATTTTCAAAAAATACTCTAAGGTTTGCAGTTACTTCTGGTTGCATATTTAGAACAACATCAATATCAACTCCATAAGGTAGGGCTTTTGCCAATATATTTCTGTTGAAATGATACCTATTTTGATGAATACTTGTAGAATAATCATATTCTATGCATTCTATTTCATGTTCATTGTCAAAAAATGTTCTGTCAAATTTTTTTGGAGTTAGTATTGTAAATCTCCAATCAGTTGGCAATGATTGAATTAACTGTTTTGTATATAAAAAACCCGAATCTTTTTCCCATAAAAATTTCTTACTAATTTTATCAACTACAAGTGGATTCATGTAAATTAATACACGTATGTTCATCTGTTGTCGCCATGACCCATAATCTTGCCATCTATTTTTCTTTTCATTAGTTTTTCCGTATTGACTGCTTCAACTTCTCCCCATGTTGATCCTATCTCTTGAATGAATCGGCTTGTATACCAATGAATATCCCCTAGTTCTTTTAGCATATC
>JAACCT010000089.1 GCA_009937255.1 Dehalococcoidales bacterium | reverse complement strand
TCTGTAGATGCCTAAAACTATAAATATCATAATTCTCTAAGCTGTTATGCAATAGTGATTATGGCTATTCAAATAATTTGATATTATAAAAATATAATAAAACTTGTTATAAGAAAAAATTATGGGATTTATTCAAAATTTAGGGCCATTACAATTAATACTCATAGTAGTAGTAATATTAGTACTATTTGGGGTAGGAAAATTACCGCAAGTTGGTAAAGGTGTCGGACAAGCTATAAATGAATTTAAATCAGCAATAAATAAATCTGATAAAGAAGAAGATAAAAAAGACTAGTTTAATTCAATCATTCTATAAAGATCAAACCTTGTAATTATAGCTCCTAATACTACTAGAATCACAATCAGAAATAATACAAATATTCCCAAGTAAAACTTCCAAGATTTTTTGTCTGGTTCTGAAATTTTTATCAATATAAGTCCTAGTTCAAAAAGTAATATCATTGGTAAAGCAACTGTTATCTGGGTTATAGGATCAACTGTTGGGGTGATAATAGCCCCTAATATAAAAGAAATTAGGATAACCCAACGTCTATACTTAGAAAGCATTTTATAAGAGATGATTTTTAAACTTCCCAATAAAAACATTATCAAAGGTATTTGAAATATAATTCCCATCCAAAACATTAAAGAGAACATCAAAGAAGTTAAGGGACCGATATTTATCATAGGCTGAGCAATATCGTCTCCAAGAGTAATTAAAAAGTTTAAAGCACTTGGTATTACAAAAAAATAGCTAAATAATGCCCCTATGACAAAAAAAATAAAACATAGAGGAATCAAAAGATAAATATATATTTTTTCTTTCCCCCTTAAACCAGGTCTAAGAAAAAAAATTATTTCTCCTAATAAAAAAGGTATAGAAAGAGAAATTCCTAAAATAATGGATGTTCTTGCAGCTGCACCCCATGCTTCAGTAACTTTACCAAATACTATTTGTCCTTCTGCTCCAGAATTTAATATAATTTTATTTGCTGGTTCAATAAAAATTTGTATAATTTTTTTAAAAAAAACCAATGATACTAAAGTGAAAATACCTAAAATAATAAAATAGCGTAAAAATCTTTTTTTAATTTCTTTAAAATGCTCAAGAATATTTATGGGGTTATCATTTTCCATTAAATTATTATTAGTCCAAATCTTTTTTTATTTTTCTTATTGATTTAGTAGTTTTATCTGAGATAGAATTCAAACTCTCTTTTAAATTTTCTAATTCTTTAATATCATCATCAATTTCTATAGATTGCTCTACGGCAGATATTAGTTCATCTCGCTGTTTCTTAAATTCTGAATAAATAATTCTCGTTTTTCTAATTAAAATTAATAAGTTAGCAGGACCTACAATAAATAAAGCAATTATAAAAATCATTATCAATTCAAATCCGCCAACGCCCAAAATATTCATTCATATTCTCCAATACATTGAGAAAAATTTATTTTTTTCACCAAGTCAAAATTATTAATCATTTTTATCAAAAGACAAGTGGGAAGACCTAAAATATTTTCATAACAACCATAATATTTATCGATAAAATTAAAGTTTTTATCCTGTATCCCATAACCACCAGCTTTATCTTTGTAATATCCAGTAGAAATATATTCCTTAATTTTATCAGTAGATATCATAGTAGTTTTAACCAATGATATTGTTTTTTTCTGAGTATATCAATTGGTTTTTATGAATTAGAGATAGAGAAGTAATAACTTTATGAAAACTATTTCTTAGATCTAATAAAATATTTAATGCTTCAGCATCATTTTTAGGCTTACCTATAGTATTATTTTTATAACTTATTACAGTATCAGCACCAAAAATATAACTATCTCTATATTTCAAAGATATACTTTTTGCTTTATTAATTGAATTAAATTCTGCAGTATCTTCAGAAGATAGGTTTGATAGAGGTTTTTCTTCAAAAAGTGGTGCTATTGTCTTAATATTTAAATTTAATTTTTCCAGTAATTCTAATCTTCTTGGAGATGTACTTGAGAATATAAATTTATTCATAATTACAATCTAAAACTCCTAGAATTTCTACGTGATGAGTTTGAGGAAACATATCAAATGGTATGACTTTAGATAAATTATATATCCCTTTTTCAATAAGTTTAGAAATATCTTTTGCAAAATTTTCAGGAGAACAAGAAATTAAAATTATTTTTTTTGGTTTTGTTTCTTCAATAATTTTAATTACATTATCGTCACATCCTATCCTAGGAGGATCTAATACAATTACATCAATGTTTTCTAAAGTGTCTTGAAGTACATTTTCAGTTTTACCTAATAAATAATTAATATTCTCAAAGTTTTTTGAATTTTCTTTTGCATCTACTACAGCAGAATATGATTCTTCAATACCTATTATTTTTTTTACATATGGGGCTATTAGACATGTAAAAGTTCCCACTCCACAATATGCATCAACTACAACTTGATTTTCATTGAAAATTTTTAAATTTTGCAATTTAGAAAAAATTTGTTCAACTTGAGAAATATTAACTTGAAAGAAGCTAGGACTAGCTACTTGGAAAAAGTTATCAAAAATACTTTCAGTATAATATTTTTGTCCTGTTTCAAATTCAACATTATCAAATTTTGGCTGTATTAAATAAGAACCAGTTTTATCTGATGCCCTTATACTTACTTGAGTTTTATTTGATAATTTTCCACTTAACAATTTCATTTTTTCATTAATATTTTTGTTCATTATTTTACAGCTATCTATAGGTGACCATTTTCTATTCAAAAAATTAATAAATCCTAACTCTTCGGTTTCATTATTTTTTCTTATGGAAAATCTTCCATGATTTCGATAATTAAATTTCTTTTTGGAAGGAATAGTTTCTTCGATAATTTTTTCACAGAAAACTTTATTGTTTATAAGATTTTTTTGGACAATTCTCTTTTTCATATTAAGTTGTTCATCATAATTTATATGCAACCACTGGCATCCAGTACAATTTCCAAAAAAATTACATTTAGATTCAATTCTATATTTAGAAACCTTAGATATTTTTTTAATTTTAGCTATTATTTTTTCTGGATAAATTTTTTCTACTAAAACTTCAATTTCTTCTCCTAATATAGATTTAAACACAAATATTGGAATTTCTTCAAAATATCCTATCCCTATTCCATTATCGCTATATTCAGAAATACAAACTTTTAATACCTGATCTTCTTGAAAATTATATTTTTCTGTGAGATTAGGTCCTGAATATATCTTCTTTTTTCTTCTTTTACCCATATATTAGATTCTAACAATAATCTAATAATGATAAAATTTTAATTAACATAATTTTAATCATATGCAAAAAGTTAAAAGAAAATTACCAGATTGGTTTAAGGTAAAATTTCCAGCTGGAGAAAATTTCCACGAGCTAAAAGAAAAATTTTCAAAAGCATCATTAAACACTGTCTGTGAAGAAGCTGCATGTCCTAATATTGCTGACTGCTGGGATAGAAAAACAGCAACATTTATGATTTTAGGAGATACATGTACTAGAGCTTGTTCATATTGTAATGTAAAGACAGGATGGCCTGGATTCGTTGATAAATCAGAACCTTATAGATTAGCCACCACAATAAAAGAGATGGATTTAAATTACGTTGTTATTACTTCTGTTGATAGGGATGATTTAGAAGATGCAGGCTCTGAAATATTTGCAAAATCTATACAAGAAATCAAAAAACTTTCTAAAAATATTAAAGTTGAAGTACTAACTCCAGATTTTAACGGATCAAAAGAATTATTGAAAAAAGTTGTTGATGCCGGCCCTCATGTTATGAATCATAATATTGAAACAGTTAGAAGAGTATTTAAAAAAGTTAGACCAAAAGGGGATTATGATCTTTCTCTGAACTTCTTATCTGATTCTAAAAAAATCAATCCTAATTTACCTACAAAATCAGGGATGATGGTTGGGCTAGGTGAGACTAAAAATGAAATATTTGACACGATGAAAGATCTTATAGATCATAATTGTGATTTATTAACCGTAGGTCAATACTTAAGGCCTTCAAAAAAACACCATCCTATAATCAAATTTTATGACCCAAAAGAATTTACTGAATTGCAAAATGTTGGAATGGAAATGGGATTCAGTCATGTTGCTGCAGGTCCTTTAGTTAGATCATCATATCACGCAGATGAGCAACATAACGCAGCTGTTGAAAAATTAATAAACCATTCCAAGAGTTAAATTTTGTCAAATCTATATATTGTAGGAACACCTATTGGCAACCTAGAAGATATTACTATAAGGGCATTAAAAACCTTGGAAAATGTTGATTTTATTTTTTCAGAAGACACTAGAGTTAGTAAAAAATTATTATCTAAGTTTGAAATATCTGCAAAAATTTTTTCAATATACACTCATAACAAAAAATTAAATTTAAAAAAATTTGAAGAATTAATTTCTCATAATGATTTAGCATTTATTACAGATGCTGGATCTCCAGGTGTATCTGACCCTGCTGGAGAATTTGTTAAGTTTGCAAGAAATAAAAATCACGATGTAATTCCTATTCCTGGCGTTTCAGCAGTAACATCAGCATTTTCAGTATCAGGTTTTGAATCTATTGGGTTTTCTTTTTTAGGTTTTTTACCAAAAAGTAATACTCAAAAAAGTAATTATATTTCTAAATATTTTGAAACTAATAATCCTTTAATAATCTTTGAATCCCCAAAAAGAATTATTTCAACTCTAAATTTTCTAAAAGAAGAATTTCAAATAAAAAATATATTTGTGGCTAAAGAAATGACAAAAATATATGAAACAATCTTTTCTGGCTCAATTGATTCAGCAATAAAGTTGTTTGATAACGAAAAAGGAGAGTTTGTAGTTATTTTTCAAAAGGAAAACAAAGAGATTTCAAAATCATTAATCCTAAAGTACGATAAAATTTTAATAAATGGTTATGAAAAAGGAATAAAAGGGAAAAAACTTTTAGACTTACTTTCTGAACTAACTGATATAAATAAAGGTTTTTTCTATGAAAGATGGTTAGAAATTAAAAATAAAAATGAATAATAACCCAAAAAACATACTAGTTTGTGTCGCATGGCCATATGTAAATGGATCACCTCATTTAGGACATATAGCAGGAATGAGCATTCCTGCAGATATTTTTGCTAGATATCATAGATTAATAGGTAATAAAGTTGCTATGGTATCAGGGTCTGATATGCATGGAACGCCAGTGACATTACTCGCAAATGATTTAGGTGTAACTCCTGAAGAAATCTCTCTAAAATATCATAAAATATGGTCTAAAAGTTTATTAGATATGAATTTTCTATATGATTTATATACAAATACTCATACTGAAAATCATATGAAAATCGTTCAAGATATATTTAAAGTTTTACTTGAAAAAAACTTGTTGGAAATTAGAGAGCAGCTGATGCCCTATTCTATAACTGAAAATATTTTTCTAAGTGACAGGCTTGTTGAAGGAGAATGTCCATGTGGAAATAATGACAAAGCTAGGGGAGATCAATGTGAAGTTTGTGGGAGAACTCTTGATCCTGCAGACTTAAAAAACATTAGATCTAAAAGGGATGGCTCAATTCCAGAATTTAGAAAAACTTCTCATTACTTTTTAAAGCTCAGTGAAATGCAAAATGAAATAAAAGAATGGATTGAAAATAAAGATGGATGGAGACAAAATGTTAAAAATCAAAGCTTATCTTTTATAAATGAAGGATTAAAAGATAGAGCCATAACAAGAGATTGATCTTGGGGAGTTGATATACCAGTTAAAGGCTGGGAGGATAAAAAAATCTATGTTTGGTTTGAAGCTGTTCTTGGATATTTATCAGCATCAATTGAACTTTTTAGTAAAACAAATAATACTGATGAATGGAAAGATTTTTGGGAAAATAAAGATTCTGAGTCTTACTATTTTCAAGGAAAAGATAATATCCCATTCCATACAATAATTCTACCCGCAATTTTAATTGGAATAGGAGGGAAAAATTTACCAACAGACGTAGTAGCTAACGAATATCTTAATTTTTCTGGTAAAGAGTTCTCAAAAAGTAAAAATTGGGCTGTATGGTTACCAGATTTTCTAGAAAAATATTCACCAGATTCTTTAAGATATTATCTAACTTCAATAATGCCAGAAACTTCAGATTCAGATTTTACATGGGAAGGTTATGTTAGTTCAAATAATAATGAGTTAGTTGCAAATTTAGGAAATTTTGTACATAGAATATTAACAATGTCACATAAGAATTTTGAAGGTAAAATTCCTTTTTTTGATCAAAATAAAGATTCTACCAAAATAATTATTGATAAATGTAATAAAGGAATTCTTGAAGTTGGAGAGTCAATTTCAAATAGAAAATTTCGTGAAGCTTTAAATAATTTAATGAATTTAGCTAGATTTGGAAATCAATTTTTAGACAAAAATGAACCATGGAAAAAAATAAAAGATAATAAAGATGAAGCAGGAGAAATACTTGGGCAATCAATTATTATTATAAGTGCTATAAGTTCTATGCTTGAACCTTTTTTACCAGGTTCAGCTATAAAGTTACAAGAGATTATATTTAATAAGAAAATTAATAATTGGAGCCTTATTCTTCCTGTACCAGGCACAGAATTTCAAAAACCAGATCCTCTTTTTGAAAAATTAGATGAAGAAGAAGTATTAAAGGAAAACGAGATTATTTCTAATGAGTAGTACAAATAAATTCTCTTCATTAGTTAATAATGAATTACTAATGGTAATGCTTGAATTAAATGAAATTTCTGACAGCCATAAAAATGAGTCAAATCTAAATGAAAATATAATAAATCATGTACTCAGCATACCAGGAAAGCAATTAAGACCTTCATTAACAATAATTTGTTCAAAAATTTGGGATGATGAAATTGATGAAAAAGTCATCAAAATGGCTACTGCAGTGGAACTTCTTCATATAGCAACATTGGTTCATGATGATACTGTAGATTTTGCTGACACTAGAAGAGGTGAAAAAACTGCTTCTAATATATGGGGGCCTCATATTGCGGTTTTAGTTGGAGATTTTCTTTTTGCAACTAGTGCAGAATATGTTTGTGAAACGGGTTCAATTAGGCTTATAAAACAGTTTGCATCTACAATTTCTGATTTAGCAAAAGGTGAATTAAAAGAAATTGAAAATAGTATAAACATAAACTTAAAAACCAATGATTATCTTAATATAATTTTTAAAAAAACAGGATCTTTGTTTGCGACATCAGCTATGAGTGGTGCTCTTCTAGGAGGAGCAAAAGAAAGTGATGTAAATCTTATTTATGAATATGGAAAAAAACTTGGGCTTGGGTTTCAGATTTTTGATGATGTACTAGACTTTGAGGGAGAAGAAAGTAAACTAGGGAAACCCGTTGGGAGTGACCTTAAAAATGGAATAATGACTTTACCTTCTATTATTGCAAGTGAGAATGATAAAAAATTAAAAAAAGAAATTGAAACGATGTTTGCTTTACCAAAAAAGGATAGAGGAAAAGTTGTTCCTAATTTAGTAGAAAAAGTAATTGCATCAGGAGCAATAGAGCAATCTAAAGAAAAGGCTGAATCTTTAATTGATGATTCAATTAAAGATATTAAGTCTATACAAAAGAATAATGTTTATTCAGAAGCATTAATAGATTTAGCAATTTCTTCAAAAAATAGAGAAAAATAACCTCAAAAGGAAAATGAAGTGTTAAAAAAAGATAGAGCTTTTTTTATTCTCAATAAGCTTAATCAAATCTATCCAGAGGTCCCAATACCCTTAAATCATAAGAATAAGTTTGAACTTCTTATAGCTGTTTTGTTAAGTGCACAATGTACAGATGAAAGAGTTAACAAAGTTACTCCTATGTTATTTAAAATAGCAAATAGTGCGCTAAAAATGGCCGAAGTTCCTGTTGAAGATATTTTTTCATTAATTAAAACATGCGGATTAGCTCCACAAAAATCAAAAAATATTGCTAATTTGTCAAAAATCCTAATAGAAAAGTATAACGCAGAAGTTCCTGAAGATTTTAAGGCTTTAGAAACATTACCTGGAGTCGGTCATAAAACAGCCAGTGTGGTAATGTCTCAAGGATTTGGTCATCCAGCTTTTCCTGTTGATACCCATATACATCGATTAGCACAACGTTGGGGTCTAACTAAAGGAAAAAATGTTGTGCAAACAGAAAGAGACCTTAAAAAAATCTTTTTAAAAAATGATTGGAATAAATTACATTTACAAATAATTTTTTATGGCCGTTCTTACTGTACTGCTATAGGTTGTGATGGAACCATATGTGAAATTTGTAAAACATGCTTTCCAAAGAGAAATAAGCCTTTTAAAATTAATAAAGCATAATACATTTGTAATCTACACAACTTGAGAAACTTAGAATATAACTACATCAAGAATTTAAGATAAGATTAACTTTTATAAAAAATATTTAAAATGTTAAACGTTGGAATTATAAATATCACAGGTTATGCTGGAGCTGAGCTAGCTAGGTTAGTTTACTCACACCCTGAAATTAATCTTGTATCTGCAACTGGAAGAAGTAAAGCAGGTCTTTTTTTAGATGAAGTTTTTCCTCATCTTGAAAAAAGTAATATGAAAATTCAAGAAGAAATTAGTGATGATGTAGAATTTGTTTTTTCTGCATTGCCGCATGCAGCTAGTGCTGAAAAATTATCTCAATATGTTGATAACGGCATTCCTGTTATAGATATATCTGCGGACTTTAGGCTGAATAATTTAAAAACTTATGAAAAATGGTATGAAGTTAAACATCCCAGGCCTGACCTTATGGATATTTCCAAATATGGTTTACCTGAAGCATATAGAGATGATATAAAAAAGGCTAAACTAGTAGCAAATCCAGGATGTTTCCCAACTGGTGCTATTCTTTCTATGTCTCCAGCTATATCAAATGATTTAGTTGAGAACTTAGTAATTAATGATTCAAAAACTGGAGTATCTGGAGCTGGTAGAACAGCCAAAGAATCTTTTGGTTTTTCAGAATTAAATGATAACTGTACAGCTTACGGTACAAAAGGGCACAGACATCAACCCGAAATCGAACAAGAGCTTAATTTACTAACAGATAATAAAATTAAAGTTCTTTTTACTCCCCATTTAGTATCAATGACAAGGGGTATTTTAGGCACAAATTATAGTATTCTTAAAAGACAAATAAATGAAAATGATGTAATTGACCTATATAAAGAATTTTACAAAAACGAACCATTTATTAAAATAGTAAGTGCACCTCCTGCAACAAAGCAAACATGGGGTTCTAATTTTGTGTATATATATCCTTACATAAATAAGGAAACAAATACATTAGTAGTAATTAGTGCCTTAGATAACTTAGTAAAGGGTTCAGCAGGAGCAGCTATTCAAAACATGAATATAATGCAAGGTTTTGAAGAAACACTTGGGATTGATCAATTACCGATTTATCCATAACATGCCCCGTTGGTGTAGTGGCCTAACACGCCTGCCTTTCACGCAGGAGATCACCGGTTCAAATCCGGTACGGGGTACCAAAAACTCTTAATTTCTATTAAAAATCACATGTTTACTAAAAGTTATACTAAAAATAATATTCAGTACAACTTTTAGTAATTACAGTTATCTTTTAATAGATTTCAAACCATTAGATATTCCTTGATTAGCCCATGGAGCCCAAGGCATAGTAAAAAACTTGTATCCTTTATCAACAAAGAAGTTTGGATCCATAGTAGGAGGAATAAAATACATTCCTGGAACTACTCCATGTCTTTTACATGCTTCAGCTATAATATCTAGGCCTTTTTCATAAACACTTCCTTCAAAATCAAGAGAGACACCCAATTCTATAGAAAGATCTGAAGGACCTATTAATAAAACATCTATACCATCAACGCTTAATATTTCATCTATATTATCAATAGCTTGTTGAGTTTCTATCATTGGAGCAATTACTACTTCATCATTAAACATATCTAGATATTCACGATATTTTTCTTTAGTAGAGTATTCTTGTACATTGATTCCCCAATCACCTCTGAGTCCTGCATTACTTCGGTCTCCTAAAGGAGCATATTTACAAGCTCTAACCATTGCTTGTGCTTCTTCTTTTGTATTAACCATTGGCACTACAATTCCCCTAGCACCTGCATCCAATGCAAAACATATTAGATCTGGATGATTAGCACTAACTCTAACCATTGGGGCTGCTTTTTTACCTTCCATAGCCTTTATAGCAGGAATAAACTCTTTCACCATATATGGTGAGTGTTGAGTATCATAAAGTATGAAATCATAATCTGAGTCAGCTAACATTGACATGTTTTCAACAACAGGAGATCCTGCAGCACCAACAACTGTTTTTCCTGACTTTAAAAGTTCTTTGACCTTATTCATTAAATTTATCCTCCATTTTTATACAAATTATAGATTATGTACGAAAAGTCATATAAATTTAATGAAATTGTAAAGTTTTATATGAAAAAAATATCTATTTTTATGATTTACTTTGAAAAAAAAGAGGGCTTATAAGATTATTTACTAGTTTTTTTATAAAACTTTCTTGATTTTGAATTTCTTCTATTTCTTTTTCTATATGGTTTATTGTTAGAGTTATTATCTCTGTTTTTTTCTCTATTTTGATTCTTATTTTGACCTCTGTCTTGATCTCTATCTTCATCTCTGTCTTTTTTATCAGGATTTTTAAGTTGGTCTAATAGTTTTTCTATAGATCTCCACATTCTTGAGTCACTAGGTGTTACAAAACTTACAGCTTCACCAATTGAGCCTGCTCTAGCAGTCCTACCAATTCTATGTATAAAATCTTCTGGCACTTGAGGAAGATCATAATTTATTACATGTTCTATATGTGGAACATCTAGTCCTCTAGAAGCTATATCAGTCGCAACTAAAATTCTAAACCTTTCTTTCCTAAAATCTTCTAAAATTCTATTCCTTTTATTTTGACGTAAATCACCATGTAAAGCAGAACTTTTTACAGTATCTCTTATTAATCTTGTTTTTAGTTTTTCAGTAGCATATTTTGTTCTTACAAAAATTAGGATTGATCCTTTTCTTTCTGTAATCTCATCTAGCAATTCATCATATTTTTGCTCAGTTTTAGTATTTACAACTTTTTGTTTTATTTGCGATTTAATGACATTATTATCTTTAACTTCAACTCTTTTAGGATTATTTAAATATTTTTTAGATAATCGTATTATTTCTTTTGGAAGAGTAGCTGAAAATAATAAAGTTTGTCTTAATTCAGGTAAATACTCAACAATTTTATCTACTTGTTCTCCAAATCCCATATCAAGCATTCTATCTGCTTCATCTAATACTAAGAAATTGAAATATTTTAAACTTAATGACTTTCTTAGAAGATGATCGTTTATTCTTCCTGGAGTCCCAATAATAATTCTAGGATATTTTTTTAATTGATTTAGTTGGTTGTTCATACTTGCCCCACCAACTAAAAGTCCTAAATTAATTCCACTTTTATATCCCACCAAAAGCTTTGCTACATCAGCTACTTGTTGTGCCAATTCTCTAGTTGGAGTAAGAATAATTCCAGAAACTTTTCGATTTGTTGAAATTTGTTGAATAAGAGGTATTAAATAGGCTGCAGTTTTTCCAGAGCCAGTTTCTGCACTTGCCAGGATATCTTCCTTATTAATAGCAAAAGGAATTGTTTTTGATTGAACTTCTGTAGGTTTTGTAAACCTTAAACCTTTAAGTGATTTTTTAAGATTCTCAGATAAATTAAAACTGTTAAAATTTTCCATAAATAAACTGCAATATTTTATCGCAGAATACAATTCTATACCCTTATTTTAGTTTTAGCTTATGAATTATTATACGGCTTTATCTTTAAGCCAATCTTCAGTTATTTCTAATCCAAAACCAGGAGCATCAGAAGGAGTTATATATCCATTTTTAATTACTGGAGTGCCTGGCAATAAAACCATCTCTTCCAATGGAACACCTGGGGGAGAAACGCCTTCAGATCTTTCAGCCCAATAAACTGATGGCATTGAGTAGGCTAAATGTTGACCATAAGGATAATTAGTACTTGCATGAGGAATTACTGTCAATCCATGAGATTCTGCTAGGTGACATATTTTAATCCCAGCAGTAATACCTCTAACCCAATTTAAATCTGGTTGAAAAATATCAACTATTCCTTTGCTAGCAGCTAAAGCAAAAGGATATAAAGAATACCAATGCTCTCCTGTAGCTAGTGTTTGCCATGGAATTCTATTACGTAAATTTTGATAACCATCAATATTTTCAGGATTTAGATAATCTTCTAACCATTTTATTCTATATGGCTTCAAGACCTCTGCTAATCTCACTGCATATTCATTATTTAAAGACATCCAAGCATCAACTGCTATTTCTACATCATCTCCAACTTGCTCTCTTGTAGACGCAACTAATTCTTCAGCTCTATTGATTCCTTCAAGGTTACTTTCAGGTCCTTCTCTAAGAAAAAGTTTTACAGCCTTAAAGCCTAATTCCATAAACCAATCAATACTGTTTTTAGTGCCATATGAAAAGTCTGTATTACTTGCATAGCAAAATATTTTATCTTTCTGAGGTCCACCTATTAATTCATATACAGGACGATCTAAAATTTTTCCCTTTAAGTCCCAAACCGCATTATCAATAGCACTTATTGCAAAACTTGATAACCCTGATGTTCCATAAGCAATTGTAGATTGCTGCATTATATCCCAAATTAATTCAGTTGCCATACAATCTTTTCCAACTAAAATTTTTGCTAAATGATCATTAATAATTGATTCAGTAACTCCAGAATATAAAGTAAATCCAAATCCCCATTTACCATCTTCTGACTTTACTATGCAGGCAGTTCTTTTCCAATTTGCACTCCATTCTGACCTAGGTATATTAGGATACTTTCTCATAGGGCTTACCATACCCATAAGGTCATAAGGGTCTTTTGATTTAGGAACTCTAGGTTTTGTTTTTATATTAGGTTTTAATTCAATTGTGAATGCTTCAATAGATTTTATCTTCATAATAAGCCTCTGTAGCTATAGTTTACTTTTTGTAATTTTTATAGTATTTGAAAATTATCATAACCAATTTAAAAATAAAGTGTATGGGTGAAATATGAAAATAAAAGATTTAAGACTATCAAAATTGAAATTAATTGAACATCTTGGAGAAGTTGAACCTGCTTGGAGTCCTGGTTCAAAAGTTCAATCTAATATAGGTGGAGGATCTTTCGTAGAAATAGAACTTGATAATGGCGAAATTGGAATTGGCCCATCATGTGATGAGAGTATTTTAAATGATGCTAAAAATTATCTGGTTGGTAAAAGCCCAATAGATGTTATAGAACATTTTAAGTTTTTAATTTATAAGACTAAAAATATTCCATATAATGGGCTTGCAGGAATAGATATTGCCCTATGGGATTTAAAAGGGAAAATAGAAAATAAATCTATTTCACAAATTTTAGGTAGGAAAAAAGATTTTCTAATTCCTTATGCAAGTTTTGTTATTTTATCTAATCCTGAAGAAAGGGCTAGTATGGCTACTAGTCTTGATAAAGATGGATGGAAAGCAATAAAAGTAAGATTACATCATGAAGACGAAAATTTAGATATTAAAACAATAGAAGAAATTGTAGAAAGTACATCATCAAACGTAAAAATTTTAGTTGATGCTAATCAAGCTCAATCAAGTTATCCATGGCAACCTGGTGTTATATGGGACTTTGATAGAGCTAAAAGAATGAATAATGTCATGAATGAGCTCGGATGTTATTGGTTAGAAGAACCTAGACCTAGATTTAATTATACAGAATTATCAGAATTAGTAGCAATGAATAAGACTAAAATTGCTGGAGGTGAAAACAATACTGTTGTTGCAGATTTTCATCAAATGGTAGAGAAAAAATCTTATAATATTTTACAACCAGAATCTATGGTTCTTGGAGGGATTACACCTTTGATAGAGATAGGAGAATTATCATTAAAAAATAATAAAGAAATTGTTCCACATCATGGAGGTGGAGATATAGGAGTAATAGCTCATATGCACTTGTTATCAAGTTGGGAAAATGCTCCTTTTTGTGAAATTTTACATGATCCACCTTTGAGTAGTTATAAAAATAAATTTTTTATTTTCAATGAATCATTAGAAGTAAAAGAAGGCCTTATAAATGTTCCTAATAAGCCAGGCCTAGGAGTAACCATTAAAGATGACCTAATAATTAGAGCATGAGCTTAGATCTAATAAAATTAGAATATAGAAAATGGTATATTGCAAGTACAACTTTTTTATCAGTAGGAGTTTCTATAGGATTAATACAATATGCCTTTCAAGCATTTGTTATCCCTCTTGAGCAAGAATTTGGTTGGTCAAGAACTGAAATAAATATATCTATTTCTTTAGGTATTGCAAGTTCTCTTATTGCACCTATAGCTGGTAGATTTTTAGATAAGTTTGGATCAATGAAAATAATGGCTTTGTCACTTTTTGTTATTACAATTGGTTTTTTATTAAGAGGCTCAATGAATCATCTTTGGCAGCTTTATTTATCTAGTATTCTTTTATATGTTGGAATTCCTGGAGCTACTCAACTTCCTTTAGGTAAATTGATGGGGATTTGGTTTCCAAAAATTAGGGGGAGAATGATTGGTTTTATTATGGCTGGAAATAATTTTTCAGCGGTTATTTCTGTACCTATAGCCACTTTTTTAATTATATCCTCAGGTTGGAGAATAGCTTTTTTTGTTCTGGCTATAGCTACATTTATTGTAATGATTTTAGTTTTATTATGTATTAGAGATGATAAAAATTATAATATTTCAAAAATTAATAGTGCTAATAGTAAAAATAATTATGAAAAAGACTATGAAGTTAAAGAGGCTCTTAGAACTTATGCATTTTGGTTTTTAGCTGCAGGAATGACTTTACAACAATTTGCAAGAACAACAGTAGTCATACAACTAGTTCCTCATTTTATCTCACAAGGTATAAGTTCTACCTTAGCTTCATCCATGATGTCAGTATTTGGAGTTTTTGCAGTAATAAGTAAATTAATTAGTGGATGGCTCAGTGACTTAATTCCTTCCAGATTTATTTTGATTATTGTAGTTATTTTACAAATGATAGGAATTCAATTGATTTTATCTGAAAATCTTACTTATTTATGGATAGGATCTGGCCTAATGGGGTTAGGAATAGGAGCAATGGGTGTACTTGGCCCATCAACTACCACAGAGTTATTTGGGCTCAAAAAATATTCTTCTATTTTTGGTACATTGCAAATGCCAGTAGCAATACCTGTAATAGTTGGCCCCATTATCTCTGGAATTATCTTTGACAAGTATAAATCATATAATTTGGCTTTTAATCTAGTAGAATTACTATTAATAATCTCAGTTATGTGTTTTATATTTGTAAGAATAAAATCTAAATAAGGAAATAATAATATGGTAAAAGCAGCAGTTTTATATGAACCTAATAAACCAATGGTTATTAAGGACCTTGATCAAGAATCTCCAAAAAGTAATGAAGTTAAGGTAAAAATGTTAGCTGCTGGAGTATGTGCATCTGATCATCATATAATGAAAGGTGAAACAAGCTTTCCTATGCCAATCGTTGTAGGTCATGAAGGAGCTGGAATCATAGAAGACATTGGTGAAAATGTTACTTCTGTAAGTAAAGGTGACAGATGTATTTTATCATTTGTTGCAAGCTGTGGATCATGTAATTCATGTAGAAGTGGATTAGGAAATTTATGTGACACAAATAGATTAACGGGAACCAAACAATATGATGGAACTTTCAGACTTAAAGACGAAAATAATAATGATATACATCAGATGGCTAAACTTGGCGTATTCGCTGAAGAGATCATAATCCCAGAAAATGCTTGCTTTAAGATAGATGATGATGTTCCTATTGATGTAGCTTGTCTAATTGGTTGCTCTGTTACTACTGGTGTAGGTGGAGTAATAAATCAACCTAATATATTTCCTGGAGCCACAATTGCTGTTTTTGGAACAGGAGGTGTAGGGCTTAATAGTATTTTAGGAGGCAGCCTTATGAATTCTTCGAAAATTATAGCAGTAGATATTTTAGATAGTAAACTTGAATTTAGCTATAAATTTGGCGCAACACATACAGTAAATTCAAAGTCAGAAAATGCTGCTGAAAAAATACTTGAGATTACAAATGGACAAGGTGTAGATTTTGGATTTGATGCTTTTGGAAGTCCTGTAACAACAGAGACTATGATGAAATCATTAAAAAAAGGCGGCACAGGAGTAATAATTGGTTTAGCTCCAATCGGTGTCACTGCTAATATAGACCTTGTAGATATGGTAAGAGACCATAAAACATTAGTAGGATCATACTATGGATCAGTTTCTCCTCACGTTACATTTGAAAGAATTGTGGATTTTTATAGATCTGGTAAATTAGATATAAATTCTGTAATAGAAAGAAAATATCCATTAGAAAAAGTCAATGAGGCTTATCATGACCTAGAGTCAGGTAAAGATGGAAGAGGTATTATTGATTTTACAATCTGATCTATGTTGTAATCAGAATTATCCCTAGTGCATAAACTATAACTATAGAACTTAGTACTGAGTTTATTACTAATCTTCGAGCTTTAGATTTTAGGTATACCGCTAGTCCAGCCAAAGAAATAAGTAATAGGCCTGTAATAGTGGCAATTATATGTGCATTTTCAAACTCTTTAACAATATTTCCAACATAAAAAATATCTGTATAAAAAATAATAGTCACATTAAATACACAACTACCAAATAATCCAGCAATACCTAAGTCTGCTGCCTTTAATCTAACCGAAGCAAAAAAGGCTGAGGCTTCTGGCATAGATGTTACTATTGATGAAACAATTATTCCTAATGTGCTTGATGCCACTCCAGTTTCATGAGATATATTATCAACACTATAAGCTAAGAAGTATCCTGACAAAATTACCCCTACTGAAATTGATATAAAATAAATCCATGCTTTCTTAGCTGATATTTCTACTTCTTCATCTTCAGATTCTTCATCCGGTTTCAAAGTGTAAGTAAAACGTAATCCAACTATATAAAAAATAATTATTATTAGTGATGATAACCCAACATTAAAAAATGAATATGAAAAATTAATTAAAGCAACTAAAAGAACTACGATTGTCATAAAGATCGATAAAGATGCTAGATAAATTTGGCTGCTAGAAATCTGATCTATAACTGTTTTGCCACCAAAAATAAGCGCAATAGAACCAAAGATAAGCATATTAACCATATTTGATCCTAAAATATCTCCTAATGCTAGTGCGGGGTTAGGAGGATCAAGTAATACTGCAGATATATTTGCTGAAAGCTCTGGAAGTGACGTTGCTAAAGCTACTAAAATACTTCCTACGAATATTCTGCCTAGACCTGTAATAGATGCTAAAACATCTCCATATTTTGCTAAATAGCTACCAAAAACTATAGTTGATACTGCACTAATTGCAAAAATAATTATATTAAGTGTTAAAGCATCCATCTAATTTACCATTGTCCAGTCTTAACCAATAAGTAACCGATAATAAAAATAAATAAAGAAGAAATTATCATAATAATAAATAAAGGACGAAAAATTTTTTGAAATTTAGTCAAATTATCATAATCTTGGTTTATATAATCTTCCCAAGGATCAATAACTCTATTTTTATCTTCTAAAACTTTAATTTTATTTTTCATAAGCCATCATAAAGTATACTAAAAAACTTTATATCTCAATTATAATCTTGGACAGATTGGTATAGAATCTTGAAAAAATAAAGATATTTTTTGGAGGTTCAATGTTTGATTTTATAGGCATTGCAATAGGTTTTTTATTTGCAATATTAATTGTCAGCGGAATAATATTTCTTATAGGATATGCATTTAAAAATTCTGGAGTTAAGGTTAACTTTGATGTATCTTTAAATGGATATTTTTATTTCGTTAGATTAATATCTGGTGGAGTATTTTGCCTAGCTGGTCTATCTAGAATTCTTCAAGCAGTTTTTGCTATGATATTTGGAGAATCATTCAGCTTCCAAATGACAACTTATAATTCTAGGCTTGATGATCAAGAATTAATAGAAATGCTAGATGGGAGTATAGCTGCAAGCCTTTTTACTGGAATAACAACATCAATTATAAGTGGTATAATTTTTGCAGTTCACGTATATCTCCAATCAAAAAATGACAAAAATATTAGTGATGATAAATCAAGTGATCTTGTATTTAAAGTTCTAGTTTTTTCAGGTACGATTTTCTTTGGATTAGTCACTATTGTTGCTCTAGTAGGCACAATTGAAGAATTATATAAATTTATACTTTTTGATTCAGTTGATAATATAGAAAATTGGTCAAAAGGTGTTCCAGGAGAACCATTATCTATAGCATTAAGCGCATTAGTAGGATGGAGTGTTACACTAAGAAGATTAATTAAGGTTATTTCAAAAAAGTAACTCTATAGAAAATTATTGCATTACATGAACTTTTATTGAGCCTGAAGTCTTGTCATATGCAGTTTTAAATCCTTCTTGTATGTCTTCTAATTCATATTGATGAGTTACAATTTTTTTATAAGGATGGTTACCATTAGATAATATGTCTGAAGCTATTTCAAAATCGTGCTTCCCATTTATATTTGCATAACAAGTAGCTGGAATAAAACTTATTTCTTTGATCATAGGTTGTAAAAAATCAACCTCAACTGGATTTCTAAATCCTCCAAGAACAATTACTTTACCTGTATTTTTAACACATTGTGCTGCTTGTACAAGAGGAGAATTTGAAGTTCCCCCTATAGTTTCTACCACTACATCAACTCCAACCCCATTAGTTCTTTCAAAACACTCATTTTCAAGTTCTCCAGGTTCAGAAGAAACTACTATATCAGCACCCATCTTTTTTGCTGCTTCAGCTTGTTGATCATATTTTGCAGAAGCAATAATAGTTTTTGCACCAAAAGCTCTAGCAACTGCAATAGAAGATAAGCCTATAGTGGATGAACCAACAATAGCTACATTTTCCCCTGGTAAAAAATTTGCAAATCTAAATCCATGAACCGAAACAGCCATAGGCTCAACTAAAGCACCATCATTCCAATCCATTTCGTCAGAAATTTTAAATAAACCTTTTGGTTTTCTGGTTATAAATTGAGAAAAGCCACCTCCAGTTTCTGGTGACTGATTCATGCAATGTCTAAATTGACCATAATTACAAAAATAACAAGTACCACATGCCTTTCCAGCCCCAATATTATCAATAGCTACTCTATCACCAATATTTAAACTACCATAATAAGATTTTGGAAGTTCGAGTATTTCACCCGCAATCTCATGTCCACTTGGAATAGATTGTGGTTGATTTCTTTCATTAGTCATATGTAAATCAGAGCCACAAATTCCTGATGCTTTAATATCTATGATTGCAGATCCTTCAAATATCTCAGGGAAAGGTATGTCTTGAGGTATATAATTTCCGTTTCCATCATCCAATGCTCCTATTATTGAATCTCTATTAATCATAATTACTCCAATTAACTAATTGATAATTACAACTTATCATTGATTTTAATTTTTTCTAGAAAGAAATAAAATCAATGTGACTAAAAATAATATAATAATAAATCCAATAGTAAAAACTATTATCCAAAAAAAATCAGAGAAGCTAGATATAAAATCTACAATCCATTTTGCAAAATCAGGGTTTATAGAATCTCCATGATGGTTATAGAAAGTTTTTTCAGGTTTTGAATAAAAAAACATCAACTCAATTGATTAGCTTTTTTATCATAAAATCTTGAAGAGAATTTTCTTTCATTTATTGTAAAAGAAGCTATCGATGCAATTAGCAAAGTAATAACCCCTACCCATAGACCTAAATCATAATTACCATAATAATCAAAAACTATACCAAATAAAATAACTGAGCCAGCTCCTCCAATTTGATGCGACATATTGATCAGCCCAACTAAAGATCCTAGTTTTTTGTACCCATATATTTCGGATGTAAGAGCTGTAGTTAATGGTACTGTTGCTAACCAAGACAAACCTCCAATAATTGCGAAAGCCCATAGAGCTAACTGACCAGAAAGTAACAGAAGTGCAAGAAATGCTATACCTCTTACAAAATACACCATAGATAAAATATATCTTCTTTCAAATTTATCTGAAAAATATCCTGAACAAAAAACAGAAATACCATTAACTGCACTTAAAACTCCAAAAGAAAATGCTGCTTCAGAGGGTGAAATATTTTCAGAAATAGCCCAGTTTATAAAATGAACTGAAATAGAAGCTGTAGTTATACCACATACAAAATATCCAATTGAAAGTTGCCACATAGGTTTAGAGCTATAAGCTTTTGACCATTCATCAACCCACAGAGGACCCTCTTCAATATCACTTGAACTAAATTCACCTATTGTATCTGTAGGAATATTTTTTAAATCAGAGGGATCATTTTTTAATACTAAGATAAAAAGAGGCACCACTACTATAAAACCAAATAAACCCATTATAATCCATGCAAGTTGCCAACTAAAACTTAGAGAAATAAAAGTTAATAATGGAATAAAAAACAAGCTTCCTATAGATCCTCCAGCCATTACTGCCCCCATAGCTACACCACGTCTTTTAGCAAACCATTTAGAAAGTAAAATTCCTACTGGCCCACCTGTTGCTGTAGCAAAAGATAAAAGAAGTCCATAATAAATTGAAAGTGTGATTATATTAAATGATGTGGCTATTAAAATTGAAGAAATAGATACAGTTATTGCTGAAAAAATTAATATTATCTTTGGTCCATATTTATCTGATAATTGACCTACAATAGGTGCTGCTAATCCATTAACTAGCCATCCAATACTAGCAGCAAGACTAATAGATGACACATTAACTTCCCACTCAGATTCCCAAATATCTATGAATATTCCAAACCCCTGCCTAGTTCCTATTCCTATAGCCATAGACAAGAACAGTGCTACAACTATCAACCAACCATAATAAATATTAGAAATTTTTTTTAAAATCATTAGTAATTACAATATAATGAACATTATTTTTTTATTTAGCATAAACATTAAAGGTTTATACTAAAATTATTATATGAATATTTATGAAAATACAGCAAGGTTTTTCGTAAACAATCCAATAAAAATTTTTTTACTGTTTGTAATTCTAACTATTGGCTTAACATTGTCATATCTTTTTATTCCATATAGAGGAGATGCATCAACTTCACCTAAGAATTCAATAATAGAACTAGATCTAAAGATTTCAGAAGAATTTTCAGATGAAGTTCATTTTGGATTATTTATTATTGAAACAAAAAATGGAGAAGATATCCTATCAAAAGATAATTTATATGAAATATTTAAATCAACGGAAAAACTCAGGGAACAAGACTCTCAAAAAAAACTATCCCCAAAAACTATTCGTGACACAGAGCATTTGTTTAAATATGTTGACTCTGAAACCGGAGCTCAAGTAAATGGGATTTTAACAATTGCTGACGTAGTTAATAATATTTTAATTATTGATCCCAAATATAATAAAACTCTCGAATTTGCTAATAATAATGAAGTTAAAGAAATAATTTCTGAAGTACTTAAAGAAGATAAATTAAAAGACATTAAAAGAAATATTAGTATCCATTCAAATATAGAAAAAAGAAAAATAAATGGTAAAGAAATAGATTGGTGGACTTCTCCTGCAATTTTGATTGCAGTGCTAGGTAATAATGAATCTTTAGGAGGAGGATCACAAAGAGTTAATATTTCAGGCGACAAAACGACTTTAGATAAAGAAAAATTTAATACTAACGTTTTAAATATATTAAAAAATGAAATTAATTCTATGGATGTCTGGGGAGTAGCAATTGATGTTAATCTTGAAGGAGAAAGACAAGGTTTTTCATCATCATTATTTATAACCCTTACTGTTATAGCTGCAATAGCTGTCGTTGGTTTTTCTTTAAGATCTTACTGGGCAGTAGTTTTAGTTGGAATAGGATTATCAACATTAATGATTTGGTTAAAGGGGTTTTCATATCTTTTTGGGCTAAAAGGTGGATTGATTTCAGATTTTATTGTTCCTATAGCGATGGTATCTTTTGGCGTAGATTTTGGAGTACATGCAATTAGAAGATACCAAGAAGAAAAAAATACCAATATAAGCTATGATAAAAAGTTCATTCTAGCTTTTGGCGGAGTTGGTTCTGCATTAACTTTAGCTTTTATAAGTGATGCTATAGCATTTTTATCAAATATAACTTCGGGAATAGAGTCTGTAGTTCATTTCGGGCTTGCTGCTGGAGTAGCAACCTTAGCGTCCTATATTGTACTGGGAATATATGCTCCATTTTTATTATCTAAAATTGAAAGTTTAGATAATAAAAATAATAAAAATATCTATATGTGGACTAGCTTTGCGTTTGGGTCTGCAGCTTTATCAGGAGGATCAGTAATAGTTTTTTTATTATTATCTCCAATTTATGGTATTTTAATGGTACTAATAAATATCCTAGTATATTTATTAATTCCCTTATACATCGTTAATAAATCTAAATCTAAAATTACGAAGGAGAATGAAAATAATTATAAAAATATATTTATAAAAATAGAAGAAAAGTTTAGTAAAATAATTATTCTTTCAGCAAAAAGACCTTATTTAACTGTTTTATTATTTTCATTAATCACAATATATACTACTTTTTTAGCCTTTAAGCTTGAAGCCAGTTTTGAAGTAGCTGATTTTTTCAATTCTGAGTCTGAATTTGTTGTAGGGCTTGATAAATTAGACTATCACCTAGGTGATACTACCGGAGAATTGGGGGTTATTTATATAGAAGGAGATTTAACAAACCCTGAAGCTATGAATGATATTTTTTATCTAATAGATACTCTAGAAAAAAAAGATTTTTTAGCTCATGATAAAAGAGGAGAATTACTATTAATAGAACCTAATTTATTGTCGCTTATTAGAGCTAAAAATATTTCAGGTAGTAATAAAAATGAAAATAAAAAAATATTTGACTCCCTTATAAACGAAGGATTAATGAACGAAAAAGGTGAATTATTTTACTCAGCAAGTAGAGTTAAGTATACTTTAGTACAAACTTCTAATGGCTATTCAACTGTATTTAGAGTTGGTATTCCAGATTCTGCAAGTCAAGATATAACTAGTTTTGCAAGAAAAGAACTAGAGAATGAATTAAAATATCTTGAAAATAAAAACTATATCTCAAAATATGGAGTTACAGGTTCACCATTTGTAAGAGAAGTAGAACTATCTTCTGCAACAAATTCATTATATAAATCAATACCAATAGCTGCTGCTGCTTCTTTCTTAGTACTCTTGGTAACATTTAGGTCTATAAGATATGCACTAATAACTGTAATGCCAATCGGTCTGGTTGTAAGTTGGTTATACGGTATTATGTACCTTGGAGGATACTCTCTAAATCTTGTCACTGCTACTATAGGTGCAATTTCGATAGGAGTAGGAATAGACTTTTCAATACATCTGACTCAAAGATATAGAGAAGAATTAAGAAAAAACTCAAAAGAAGCAGCTTTGTTAAAAACATTAAATGGGACTGGTATAGCTTTACTCGGATCAGCTATTTCAAGTATTGCGGGGTTCGCAATTATGGGATTTGCACCTATGCCAATGTTTGCTAGTTTTGGTCAAATTACTGCCATAATGATCTTCTTAGCTTTAATTTCTTCCGTTTTTGTTCTTCCAAGTTTATTAGTAATAGTTTCTAAAAAATCTTAATAATGTAGAATTTATAATATGAAAAATAATGATTACTCTATAAGCCAAATTTCAAAAATTACAGGCGTCAGTACATCTGCAATTAATTATTATATAAGATTAAATATTTTAGAATCCCCAAAAAAAACTTCAAAAACTCGAGCTCTTTTCACAGATTTTCATATTAAAAAAATAAGTGAAATAAAAGAACTACAAAATAGTGGTTTTCCTTTGAAATTAATAAAGAAAAAAATCAACTCAATTGCTTCAGAAATAAAAGAAATTTATTCAGTAGAAGAAATAATAAATTTATCGAAAGTACGTAGATTATTTTACGATGATCTATTAGAAAATAATTTATTAGACCCTCCTGTAGAAATAGATAATAAAAAAGTACATCCAAATAGTACAATTAAAATTATATCTTCCTATAAAACACTTATTGATCTAGGAGTCTCTTTTGAAACATTAAAAAGACATGAAGATTATAAAAAACTTAGTGAAGCAGAAGCATATTTTCTTCTAGAGCACTTAAATGATGCAAAAAAAAATAAATCAGACTTAAATAACTTCGAAATAATAACTGCATTTGAAACAATAAGAAATTTTTATAGAATGGATTTTTTTAATGAATAGAATAGCAATAATAGGTCAATCATCTTTTGGCTCAAGTGTAGCAGAAGGTATTTTAAAAACAAAAGATAACGAAATTGTAGGTTTATTTACTCCAAAAAATCTTGATTCAGATCCTCTTTTTTTATTTTCACAAAAAAATAATATTGATGTTTTTAGGTTTGAAAAATTAAGATCAAGTAAAGCAATAGAACAATTTAAAAAACTTCAAGTAGATTTATTAGTTATGGCATATGTTACAGATATTGTTCCATTAGAAATAATTGAATCTCCATCTTACGGAACTATACAATATCATCCTTCTTTATTACCAAAACATAGAGGCCCATCGTCAATAAATTGGGCTATCATAAACGGTGATGCAAAAACTGGAATAACAATATTTTGGCCTGATAAGGGTTTAGATACTGGACCTATATTATTACAAAAAGAAGTTGAAATAAATAATGCAGATTCTACAGGAAGCCTTTATTTTAAGAAGTTATTTCCTTTAGGGGTAAATGCAATATTAGAATCTATAGAATTAATCAAAAATAATAATGCTCCAAAAATTATCCAAAAAGAAGAAAATGCGTCTTATGAATCCTGGTGTTCAAAGCAACAAATAAATTGGGATGAAGAACCTAAAAAAATCTATAATCTTATAAGAGGATGCGATCCTCAACCAGGAGCATGGACAAATATAAACTCAAAAAAAGTCTTTTTTTATGACTGCAAAATTTCTAAAAATAAGCAGAAATTAAATCACAAACAAATATTTATTTCAAAAGATGAAGTTTGCATAGGTATGAAAAAAGAAATAATGACTATTGGAAGAATAAAAACAGAAGGTGAAAAAAAGATAAACTCTTATGAATGGATGAAAATAAATAAAATTAAAAACTATTCAATTATAAAATAAAATTATGAATACAAAATTTAAAAATATAATTTCTGAAACGCTTAAACAATCTAAATCAAACTATAAGGAAATTAGAATTGAAGAAAGTCTTTCTACAAGAATTAATTATAACGGTGATAAAAGAGAAAATATTTCTATAAATTCTCAATTAGGTGGTTCAGTTAGATCAATGGCAAATGGAGGATGGGGATTCAGTAGCTTTAATGATATAAACAAAGCTCCTGAAAAAATGAAAGAAAGTATTGAGTTGGCTAAATACAACACAAATCCTTCTTTTGAGATATATAAAAATAATCCTGTAAAAGTCGAAATTAAACCTGTTATTAAAAAAGATCCGAGATCAATAAAACTTAAGGATAAAATCAACCTACTTGATCACTATAAAGACATAATTTTAAGTCAAAGTTCAATTAAGGGGTGTGAAATTGTTTATGGAGATACTGAACGTAAAGTAATTTTTTCAGATAGTGAAGGAAATGAAATAGAACAAAATTTTATTCATGTTATCTTAAGAATAGCCGCAAATAGTTCAGATGGGAATGAATTATTACAATCTGGTTTTTCAATAGGTTCTCTAGGTGATTTTTCAATTGTAGAAAATTTAGATAAAGATGTTCTTGGTTGTGCTAAAAAAGCTCAAAATCTTATTAAAGCTCCAAAGGTATCAGGTAAAGAAACAACCGTAATTTTAGATCAAATTCTAGCAGGGGTCTTTGTTCATGAAGCATTTGGGCATCTTTCAGAAGCTGACAATGTTGATGAAAACGACAGACTAAAAGAAATTTTAAAATTAGGAACAAAATTTGGAAATGATGATCTTAATATTACTGATGGAGGAAAAATCCCTGAGTTAAGAGGTTCATATGATTACGATGATGAAGGCACTCCTTCTACAAAAACACCCTTAATTAGAGAGGGAGTATTAGTAGGTAGGCTTCACTCAAAAGAGACTGCTAGTAAAATGTCTGAAAAAGTTACTGGAAATGCAAGAGCTATTTCATTTGCATATCCTCCAATTGTAAGAATGACAAATACTATAATCGAAAATGGGAAATCAACAAAAGAAGACATCATAAAAGATACGAAAGATGGTCTATATGTAAAAAATTGGTACGGAGGTATGACAGAGCACGAAATGTTTACATTTTCTTCTGCCGAGACTTATAGAATAAAAAATGGAGAAATTAAAGAAACCTTAAGACCTGTCAAATTATCAGGCAATCTATTTACAACTTTAAAAAATATAGATGGCATTGCTAATGATCTTGAAATTAACCAAGGTGGAGGGTGTGGCAAAGGAGGACAGATGCCATTGCCAGTATCAAATGGATCTCCTCATATTAGAATAAATAAATGCTTAGTATCAAGTGGATAAAATGGATAAAATAGATAATTTTTTAAATAAAAATTTTGATGAATACGAAATTTATCAAGAAAAAAGTGAGTATAAGAGTATTTCTTTTGAATCTAATAATTTAAAAGAAATTTCTGTAAAGCAATCACAAGGTTTTGCTGTAAGAGCAAAAAAAGATTCAAAGATAACATTTTCATCATCATCAAATTATGATTTAAAAAAGTTTCAATCTCATTTTTTAGAGTTAAGCAATTACTCAATTGATACAAAAATCAATTTTCCATCAAAATCAAAAGGGGCAAATACTAATATTTTCAATAAGGAAGATTTCAATATTTCAAATAATTACTTTATAGATAAATTAAAAAAAGAAATTGATTCAATTTTAAAAAAATTCCCCAATGCTCTTTGTGATGCAGGGTTTAACTTAGCTATTGGAGAAATTAATTTAACTAATTCAAATAACTTATCCCTTAATATTGATGAGTCACTCGTAAGCTTTTTTATATCAGCTCAAATCATAAATGGAAATGATATGTTGAATATTTATAAATACGATACATCAGTTAGTAATATAACTGAAGAAAAAATATCTTCTATGACAGAAAGCTTAAAAGAAGATTTATCAATAGCTCAAAAAATAAGCTCTACACCCAAAAAAGGTTGTCCTGTAGTATTTACTCCACATGGGCTATATCAAACAATATTATCCCCTTTACTAGTATCTTTTAGTGGTACAAATTTATCAAAAAAGCTTTCATCTTTATGTGACAGAGAAGGTGAGAAAATTTTTGATAAAAATATCACTTTGTATGATGACCCTCATATTGATTTAAGTCCATCTTCAAGAAACTATGACGGTGAAGGCATTCCAACAAAAAAGAATGTACTTATACAAGATGGCAAATTTATCAATGGAATATACGATCTTAAAACAGCTAATGAATCAGGTAAAGATACTACAGGATCAGCTGGAAGGTCACTACATTCTAATCCTTCACCTTCTACATCAAATATAGTAATGCAAAATGGAGAAAATGATTTTCTAAAAATTATTAAAAATATTGATGAAGGAATTTTAGTAGATCATTTATTAGGAGCAGGGCAAGGAAATGAACTGTCTGGAGATTTTAGTGCTAATATTTCGCTTGGATATAAAATTGAAAAAGGAAAAATCGTAGGTCGAGTTAAAAATACAATGATTTCTGGAAATGCATTTAAAGCACTTAGTGAAATTGAAGAAATAAGTTCTAATACTGAAAGCGTTTATCGATCTTTATTTTTACCTTTTTTACAAACTAATAACATAGAAATTTCATCCTAATGATAAAAAATATAGATTATTCAAATTTGAATTTTGATTTATTTGAAACCACGTATAAAAAAATATTAAAAAAACCAAACAAAGATATTTTATTAATTCTTTTCGAATTAAAAGAGTTTGAAAATAAAAATAAAGGTAAAGATTTTGAAAGTTTAATAATAAAATTTATTCATCATAAAGATAAAGAGATTAGATTATTTACAACTAAATATATTGAAAAAAGTACAGATTTAGCTGTTCTTAGAATAATAAAAAAAATAATCGAAGAAGAAAAAGAAAAAATAATCAGGTACGAAGCTATTCGTATTTTAGGTAATTGGATTTCGAGCTATTCATATAAAAATAATAAAAAATATGAGATTGAGAAATTATTAAATTTTGGATTAAGTTATATATCTCAAACTTCAGATAAAGAAGATAAAAATAATATGTTAAAAAGCTTAAGTTATATAGATAGTGAAAAAATTGAAAAAATAATTATAGACAAATATAACAGTAATGATGAAGCTGATAAATTATGCTCTATTATATCAATGGGCAATAATGGTAAAAATAAATGGATTTCTTTAATTGAAGAGCTATTAGAACATGATAACTACCAAATAAGATCAAGCTCTTGTATTTCTCTTGGATTGATAGGTGATGAAGAACATTTAGACCAAATAAAAGAATTACTAGATGATGAAGAATTAGATACTCAAAAAGCTGCAGTTTTAGGAATAAGTAAAATTGGAGGAAATTATGCGAAAGAAGTTTTAGAAAAACTAAAATTTTCTACTGAACCAGAAATTCAAGAATTAAGTGAAAAAATGATTTTAGAATTAAAACAAGAAGAAGAGCTTGATTCTACTGATGTCCCAGAAGAAAAACTTGAAGATACTTTAAATAAAGAAAAAGATGACTCCCAAAATAGCGAATTTGATGAATATGATGCAGGGAAAATAGAAGGTTGGGGAACATTATATACAGATGGAACTTCATTCATAGCTCCAGATGCAATTGATACAGATATTGATGATCCTATAAAATCATTATCTGATTATGAAAAACCTATAGAACAACCTGATATTGATGACTAATCTTGACTAGCAATTATAGATGCTCCTAATATAGACGCATCATCACCCAAAGTAGTCATTTGAATAGGTGGAGCCGTTGTATAAAAAGGTATTGAAAATCTTTTAGTTTGTTCAAATAATTCTTCCCAATAAAATTTATTCAAAGCTTCTGAAACTGAACCTCCCAAAATTATCACTTCTGGATTTAATATAGCCAATAAAGAAGCTAAGCCTTTTCCTAAATTTTCTAAAACAGAATTTATTATTTCTATAGATAATTTATCTTTTTTTTGAGCATAATCAAAAATAATTTTAGAATCTATATTTTCAATTAAATGATTGTCTAATATATTTGTTTTTAGTCCTTTTTTGATTTTTTCTTTCGCAATAGATGCAATTGCAGTTCGAGAGACATTGCCTTCTAAACAACCTGAGCATCCTAAAGAACAACTCGGCCCATTAGGATTAATTATAATATGTCCAACCTCTCCAGCAAACCAATTTTCACCTTGGATCATTGTTCCATTAGAAATTATTCCAGCACCAACTCCCGTAGAAACTGTCAAATAAATAATATTATTTGAGCCTTTATTTTTACCAAATTGTTTTTCAGCTAATGCTGCAAGAGTTGCATCATGACCAACTTTTATAAACTCTCTAGAATCAATTTTTAAGTTGTCTCTTATAATAGGGATTAATGATTTATTATGCCAACCTGTAAGATTTGGAGGGTTAATATATTGACCAGTTATTTGATTAATAGGACCTGCAGATGAGTATGCAATACCTTTAATAGATCTTAACTTTGAAATAGAGTAAATTATTTTTGAAATTTCATAACCGGCATTTTCTATCCCACGAGAAGGATTGGTTCTAATAATCTCCTTTTCTAGTATATTACCTTTTAAATCTACTAGTGCAACTCTAATATTAGATCCTCCAATATCTGCAGCCACAACTAGGTCAGAATTTTTATCTATAGTTATATTCATAAAAATTATTATACTATCTAGCCAATAATTTCTGAAAGATCTAAATTCTCTATTTCATCTTTAGATATACCACAGCTATTAGCTACCTCTAAAGCATTATCTGATAAAACTCCTGTATAGAGAAATTCTAAAACATCACTTAATTCTAGTTCAGAAGATAAACATATGAATCTTTCATCAGTGATAGAATCATTTTCAATAATTTCAGAAATTTCTAAATCTTCATTTGAAGAAGGTAAATCTATTCCAAAAAAAGTAAGTAGTTTTTCAGAATCAATATCACATGATTCAATATCTAATATTATTTTAGGAATTTCAAGTAAAAAATTATCACCTAGTGAAGAAAAATTCAAAGCTAATTTTTCTGATAGACAAATAGAAGATTTTTCATCAATTCCACTATCTAGTAGTTCTTTAGGTAAAGTAGTACAATCAATTAAATTAGGTAATAAGGAAATTATTTGTACGGGAAATATACCTGAATTTAAATAAATAGAATTCAAAGCGTCCATAGATGTTTGATTACTAGTTTTAATAGCTATACATTCTAAAGAATTTATATCATTTGGTAAAACTTTAACAATTGGTTCATTGTCTATAAAGTTTTCTAAATTCAGTTTATATTTTTCTCTACTTAATTGATTTAAACAAAATAAAGAACCTAACGAGTAGGTAAAAAGAGGAGCCCCAAATGTTTCCCCCAAATAATCAAATTTTTCATTAAGACTATTTTCAGTCAAACACTCTCTTTCTTGAGAATTTAGTTCAATATTTCTTACTAAAAATAAACCTTGCAATATTCTATAATTAGTGTTTTCTCCCAAGCACCCTGAAAGTTTTTGAGAAGGAATAGAATTATCAGAAACATAGATAGTCATTTTATCTTTAGCTGAAAACTCTGAAAGAAGACAATCTTGCTCAGAAGATTCTAATTCATTATAAAAAGAATTAAAATTTACTAATGGATTTATAGATATGGGTGAAGATTTTAATACACCTCCACTATCACTTTGACTGCAACTGATTATAGAAATCAAAAAAAACAATACTAAAAAAAATTTCTTCATTATTTCATTTTATCAATTTTATATTCTTTCAAAATAGTAATATGGCTAAAAACAATGTAAATTAACAATGTAAATTACAACTAATAAAAATAGTTTGGAAATAAAAAATGGATAGTAAAGCAGCAATACATACAAAATATGGAGAAAAATTAACTGTAGGTAAGATTCAAATACCTGATCCTAAACCTGATCAAGTATTACTAAAATTACATTCGAGTGGTGTATGTCATAGTCAATTACACCAAATGCATAATCCTGATTCACCTACTCCTTCATTATTAGGTCATGAAGGAACTGGAACAGTCATTGCTAAAGGTTCAGATGTTACCCATTTGGAAGAAGGAGATTTAGCTATTATTACATGGGTGAATCGTACTCCTGTCAAAGGCAGACCAACTTATCCTTCTTCTGGAGCTACATTTAATGAAGCTCCCTTAAATGGCGCTACTTCAACATGGGGAGAAAATGTTTTAGTAAGAGGGGGTTATGTTGTAAAAATACCCAAACATTCAGATAAATATAATTCCTCTATTGTAGGGTGTGCAGTTTTAACTGGAGCTGGGGCAGTTTTACACACTGCTAAAGTGAGACCTGAAGATTCTGTTGCAATATTTGGGGTAGGAGGAGTAGGTCTATCATCATTAATTATGGCAAAAATATTACAAGCTTATCCAATTATAGCTGTAGATATTTCTGATGAAAAACTAGAATTTGCAAAGAAGTTTGGAGCTACACATATTGTTAATTCACTTAAACAAGATCCCATAGAAGCTATTCATGAAATAACTTCAGGAGGAGCTGATTTTGCTTTTGATACCATTGGTTTAAAAATAACTAATGAACAAATTTTACCAAGTGTCAGAGGTGGAGGAAGTGGAGCTGAAAATATAGGAGGAATGGCAGTTTTAGTTGGAATGCCTGGTAAAGAAATGACAATAGATCCTGGACATTTTATGTTTCATCAAAGGCAGTATAGAGGTTCATTAGGAGCAACTTATCCAGACAAAGACTTTTCCATGTATTTAAGACTTTTTGAGGAAGGAAAATTTCCTTTAGACAAAATGGTAACAAAAGAATATAAATTAGATGATATAAATCAGGCATGCGACGATTTACAAAATGGGAAAATATCTGGAAGATCTATAATTAATTTTGATAAAAAATAATTATTTCTAAAATTAATTATTGAGAAAATCTTTTTAATTAATTCTCATATATAAACTTAAATAAAGGGACTTACATGAAAAAAATACTTATTACAGGTGGTTCGGGATTAATAGGGTCTGTTTTAAATAATCACTTAAAAAAAAATTATTCTCTAAGTAATTTAGATATAAAAGAATCTTCAGATAAAACTCAAAAAACTATTATTGGTGATATTAATAATTTTACAGATGTTAAAATTGCGTCAGAAAATATGGATGTAATTATTCACCTTGGAGCAGTAATTAGCGTAAACTCTAGTTGGGAAGATGTTCTAAAGAACAATATAGAATCTACAAGAAATATTTATGAATCAGCAAAAGTAAATGGGGTAAAAAAAGTTATTTTTGCAAGTTCAAATCATACAGTAGGTTTATTTGAAAATGATTCTCCTTACAAAGAAATCGTGGCTGGAGAATATAATAATATAAGTCCTGAGAGTATAAAAAAAATAGATGAAAATGTTCCACTTAGACCTGACTCATATTACGGAGTTTCAAAATCATTTGGAGAGTCAATAGGAAGATATTATTTTGAAACATTTGGTATTCAATCTGTAAACTTAAGAATTGGAACGGTCCAAAAAGTGGATACTCCTAAAAGTTCCATTAGGCATTTTTCTACTTGGTTATCTCATAAAGATATATCTCAGCTTGTAGAAAAAAGTATAATTCATGATGTAGGGTTTGAAATATTTTATGGAGTTTCAAATAATAAATGGAGAATTTGGGATATAAATAATGCATATAAAAAAATATCATATATGCCGATAGATAATGCAGAAAATTTTAGAGATTAGGAGAGTTTAATGAGTATAAAAATAGATTTAAGTAATAAAAAAGGAATTATATTTGGGCTTGCAAATCAAAGGTCAATTGCATGGGCAATATCAGAAAAGCTTCTAGAAGCTGGAGCAGAATTAGCTTTTACATATTTAGATGAAAGATTATTAAAAAACATAAATAAACTACTTGAGCCTTATGATCCATTACTAATTAAATGTGATGCTAATAATGAAGATGAAGTTAAAAACGTTATGAGTGAGTTTTATAAAAAGCATGGCGAAATTGATTTTATAATTCATTCAGTTGCATTTGCAAATCGAGAAGACTTAGGAGGAGATTTTTCTAAACTTTCAAAAGAGGGGTTTGCATTAGCACTTGAAACAAGTTCTTACTCATTAGTAACTATTGCTCGTGAAGCTTCACAATATTTTACCAAAAATGGAGGTTCTGTAATTTCAATGACATTTGACGCATCAAATAGAGTTTATCCAGGCTATAACGTTATGGGTACTGCAAAAGCTGCATTAGAAAATATCAACAGGCAACTAGCTAATGAGTTTGGACCAAGAAAAATACGATTTAATTCAATTTCTGCTGGACCTTTACCTTCATTATCTGCGAGAAGTATACCTGGTTTCACTGAGATGAAAAAAGCTCATGAAGAGCGCTCTCCTATTAAAAGGCCAATAACCCACGAGGAAGTTGCTAATACTGCACTATTCTTGATAAGTGATTTATCATCAGGAATTACAGGTAGCATAATTCCTGTTGATGGAGGTTATGGAATTATTGCACTCTAAAATCAAAACTCCAAATATTTTTTATGGTTGGTGGATAGTAATTAGTGCAGGAATAGTACAGTGGTACTCTTCAGCTGTTTTTTGGAGAGGGTTCCCCCCTTTTTTTGATGCAATACTAACTACTTTTGGTTGGAGTAGTGCTGCAACAGGTGCTGCATTGTCAATTCAAAGATCTGAAAGTGGATTAATTTCACCTTTTGTTGGTACTATAATAAAAAAATTTGGCCCTAAAAAAGTTATGGCTTTTGGAATTCTTTTAACTGGTTTTTCCTTTATTTGGATGAGTAGAATGCAAAGTATTTGGGAATTTTATTGTGCTATTACTATACTTACATTAGGTATGTCATTTGGTACATTTATAATATTTCTTGCAGTAGTTGGAAATTGGTTTGATAGAAATAGAGGAAAAGCAATATCAATATTAATGGCTGGTGCAGGTCTAGGTGGACTCACAGTGCCCTTAATAGTTTTAGGTATTGATGCATTTGGTTGGAGAAATATGATATTTGCTGTAGGTATTGGTTTTTGGGTTTTAGGATTTCCTACATCTTTGGTACTTAGAGGAGATCCAGAAAATTATGGACTATTACCTGACGGAGAAAAGCCCAATAAAACAGAAATTAAAGAATCTAACTCGAAAGATTCTGGATTCACAGTTTCCAAAGCACTAAAAACTGGAAATTTTTGGAAATTGGCATTTGCAAGTGGTTTTAGTCAGGCTGTTTTTACAAGTAATTTATTTCATTTAACTTCATTTAAAGAATTTGGACTCACGACAACAATTGCTGCTACTGTTATTGGTTTATCTTGGTGGGGAGATATTTCAGGAAGAGTTATTGTTGGTTTTTTAACTGATAAGTTTGATAGAAAAAAATTACTTGCAATATCTTTTACTTTGTTAACCATAGGGATATTTGGTGTGAGTATAATAGGTCTAGAAAATAACTATTCGTTTCTACCACAAAGCTTAGGGATAGTTTTATTTATATTATTTTTTGGGTTAGGATTTGGTTCATCAGTTCCACTAAGATTAACATTAGTTGCAGATTATTTTGGAAGAAAAAATTATGGCTCTATGATTGGAATACTAAATACTGTTGGAGCTGTATTTGGAGCCCTGGCTCCCTTATTGATTGGTTTGACAAAAGATATAACAGGAGAATATAAATATGCATATTATGTTCTGTCTTTTGCAATGGTTTTAGCAATTCCTTTAGTAATTTCTTTGAAAAAAAAAACTAATTAATCAAAAAAGACTATAAAAAATAATGAATATTTTTTAAGTCAGATCTATTCTCTATTTAACCTATTTTTTTTTTCAATTAATTATTAATAAAGAGATATTTTGAATTCATTCGTCCATTTACATAATCATTCTGAGTACAGTCTTTTAGACGGTATGAGTAATCTCAATAAAATGGTTGCCAAAGTTAAAGATAACAAGCAACCTGCTATAGCAATCACTGATCATGGCAATATGTACGGTGCAGTTGAGTTTTATAAAATTGCCAAAAAAAATGAAGTTAATCCAATAATAGGATTAGAAGCTTACATGGCAAAAGAAGATAGTTATAAAAAAACTAATGCAGAAAAAAGCCCTTACCATCTTACTTTACTCGCGCAAAATATAAAAGGGTACCAAAACTTAATGAAACTTGTTACACATTCAAATTTGAATGGATTTTACTATAAGCCAAGAATCGATAAAAAAATACTTGAAGAAAACAGTGAAGGTATTATTGCTTTGTCTGGTTGTCCATCTTCCGAGTTATCAAGAGCAATTATTTCCGGAGATGAAAAAAAAGTTAAAGAAACTCATGGATGGTTTAAAGAGGTATTTAATGAAAATTTTTATCTTGAAATAATGGAACATAAAGGAGTTCCAAATCAAGAAATAATAAATAAAGAGCTTTTAAATATAAATTCAAAAAATAACCTCCCTATAGTTATTACAAACGACAACCATTATGTTAATAAAAATGACCATTTAGCTCATGAATTGCTAATGTGCTTACAAACAAATTCGAACATTAATGATCCTAATAGATTTAAGTTTGATGATGATAACTATCATATAAAATCATCTGAAGAAATGTATGATCAATGGAAAGAATTACCTATGGGGTTATCTAATACTTTAGCCATAGCAGAAAAATGTGATATTACATTAGATTTAACTAAAACATTACTTCCTAAGTATGAGTGCCCAGATAATAAAAGTTCTATGGAATACTTGAGAGAATTAGCATATAAAGGTTTTAGCAAAAAATTTGATAATAACGATCCTTCTTTAATTGAAAGACTTGAGTATGAATTACATGTTATAGAAAAAACAAATTTTCCTGATTATTTTCTAGTATGCTGGGATATTTTCAATTTTGTTAATGAGAAAAAAATACTATCTGCTGTTAGAGGTTCTGCTGCTGCAAGTTTGGTTCTTTATTGTTTAGAAGTTACCAGAATTAATCCTATGGAAAATAACTTAGTTTTTGAAAGATTTCTAAACCTTGAGAGAAGAGAAATGCCAGATATTGATATGGACTTCGAAGATGACAAAAGAAATGAAGTAATGAAATATTGTGTTAAGAGATATGGCAACAACCATGTAGCTCAGATTATTACATTTGGAACAATGGGAGCTAAGGCTGCAGTTAGAGATGTTACTAGAGTACTAGATTTACCATTATCCGTGGGGGATAAACTTGCTGGATTGATTCCAACCAAAGTAGGTACTAAAATAAAAGATGCCTTAGAAATTCCCGAATTTAAATCTCTAACTTCTGACAAGGATTATAAAAAAGTTATTGAGTATGCTTCTAAATTAGAAGGCACTATAAGGCATGCTTCTACTCATGCTGCAGGAGTAGTAATATCACAGGAAGATTTAACCAGTGATGTTCCTTTGCAAAGATCAACTTCAAATGACGAAAATGCTCCACCAACTACACAATATGCTATGGCTGCGATAGCAGATGTTGGATTATTAAAAATGGATTTTCTAGGCCTTACTAACTTAACTATTATTGGTAAAACAGTAGATCTAATTGAAAAAAATACTAATAAAAATTTTGATATTTATAATATTTCAAAAAATGATGAAAAAACATTCGATTTATTATCTAAAGGGGACACATTTGGCGTTTTTCAATTAGAGTCTGCAGGAATGAGAAGATACATCAAGGACTTAAAACCATCAAGTATTTCTGATATTGCTGCAATGATAGCATTGTATCGTCCTGGCCCCATGGAACATATAGACTCTTTCATAGAATCCAAATATGGTAAAAAAGAAATAAAATATCCTCATGAAATATTAAAAGATATATTATCTGAAACTTATGGAATAATAGTGTACCAAGATCAAGTTCTTAAAATAGCTCAAGCTTTTGGAGGATATACTCTTGGAGAAGCAGATATTTTAAGAAAAGCTATGGGGAAAAAAATCAAAGAAGTTATGCTTGCTGAAAAAAATACTTTTATAAAAGGTTCTTTAGAAAAAGGATTTGATAAAACTACTGCAAATAAAATCTTTGAATTAATTGAGCCTTTTGCAGGATATGCTTTTAACAAAGCGCATAGTGTTTCTTATGCTATGATTGCTTACTGGACGGCATATTTCAAATCAAACTATAAGATTGAATATTTCACATCATTATTTAATTCATTTGTAAATAATTTTGAAAAAATTTCTGATTGTATTTTAGAAATAAGAAAAACAGAAATTGAAATAAAAAAGCCTAATATTAATTACTCAAAATCTATGTTTTCAATAGAAAATATAGATGGTAAAAATACTATTAGATTTGGGCTTAGTTCTCTAAAAAATGTAGGAATTAATTCAATCAATAAAATTATTGATGAAAGAGATAAAAATGGTTTATTTAAATCTTTAGAAGATTTTTCTAAACGAATGGATTCAAGCTGGATGAATAAAAAAATACTAGAAAGCTTAGTAAAATCTGGGAGTATGGATGATTTTGGAGATAGAGGCAGTTTGTTTGATTCAATAGAAAGAATTCTATTACAAATAAATAATATAACTAAATTAAGAAATAGTAATCAAACTACTATGTTTGACCTATTTGGAGAAGAAGTTGAAACACCTACTACTGAAATAGAAATTAGTGATAGCAAAACAGAAGATATTCAAAAAATGCACTGGGAAAAAGAAATTCTTGGAGTTGCATTTACAGAGAATCCAAACCATAAAGAAATGATAAAAATAAAAACTATTGATCCTTCATTAATAGTTTCGTTAGAACAGTTAAATTCTTTAGATCAAAATAAATCTCATACCTTTATAGCAGAAGTAAGATCATATGAAAAAAGAACATCAAGAAAAGGTTCTGATTTTATGATAGTAAAATTAGAATTGATTGATGGAGTTATAGATCTTATGATTTGGCAAAATAAAATTGACGATGTTGATAAATGGTTACATAGTAACATGGCAAAAATAAAAGGAAAAATAAATAATAGGAATGGAGATCCGTCTATTTGGTATGATAATGGTGAAATATTTTCTTTAGATCAAGAAATTTTACCTAATCCAATTACACACAATCTAAATAAGCCGGCTCCAATAATGAATATTGAAGAATATACAGAAGGAATAAAAAAAGAAAAAACAATCATAGAAGAAATTGGGAATGAAAATATGGATGAAATCAAGGAAGTTATTATTACGGTAGATGATGAGCAACATTCAAGTAATAAACATTTAATGGATGATTTGACTCGTATTTTATTAGATAATGAAGGCAAAATTCCTGTTTCATTGATCGTAAAAAATAATAATGATAAGGTGAAATTAAATCTACCATTTGCTGCAGTTAATGCAAGTAGATCTCTAGAAGAAAAATTAGATAATATTATTGGTTTAGAAAACGTCTACTTTAAGCAATAATTATTCACTTCTTAATGCTTCAATAGGGTCTAGCTCTGAAGCTCTATATGCAGGATAGGCCCCACTTATTAGTCCAACCAAAAAAGAAACAACGAAAGAATAAATAATACTTTCTATAGTAATAACAGCAGATAAATTACTTTCTTCCCCAAATGAAATATCATTAAGATTCAAACAAATAATAATTCCAATTAAAATTCCTAATATGCCTCCTAACAGACATATTGTTAAAGCTTCAGTAATAAATTGCAATCTAATATCAAATTTGGTTGCTCCTATTGATCTTAATGTTCCAATTTCTCTAGTTCTTTCAGTTACACTAACTAGCATAATATTTCCTACTCCAATCGCTCCAACTAATAAAGAAATACCAGCTATAGAACCTAAAAATAATGTTAATGCTTGATTGACCTGGCTTGCAGCCTCTAATAATTGATCCATACTAGTAATTTCAAAATCTGGTTCATTTACTTGATGTATATCTTTTAAAGTTTTAGTTATAGAGCTTATAACTAAGTTTTTATCTGCTTCATCTGTTGATCTAACTATTATTCGAAATACATTAACATCTCCGTTAGGATTCCTTAAGAAACCTATTCTATTTTGCATAGTTGAAACAGGTATAAAAACTGAATAATCTTCTTCTCCATCTCCTCCTTTAGGTTTCATTACTCCAGAAACTATAAAGCGAAAATCGAATCTATTAAAAAGACTTAATCGAACGATTTTTCCTACAGGATCCTGATCTGGAAATAAAGATTTTGTGATTTCAGATCCTAAAACTATTCTTAAAGCTTTTGTATCAACATCTTTTTGAGTTATAAATTCTCCAGATATTGTTTCTGTTGATGTAACATCTAAATACTCAGGTGTTGTACCAAATACATTTGCTTCAACATTATAGTTTCCTGCAATTAATTGTGCAGGAAAATCTATTTGAGGAGCAATGCTTCTTACTCCTTTAATATTTTTTGATGACATTTCTTTTGCATCATTTAAAGTCAATGATATCCCGGAGTTTCGACCTCCAGATACACCGGTACTAGAATCTTCAGACCTAGCTGTTATAAAAAGTAGATTTGTACCAAGGGAATTTATTTCATCTTCTACTTGCTTTTGAATTCCTTGGCCTAGAGAGACTAGAACAATAACTGATGTGACTCCAACTATAACTCCTAAAGCAGTAAGACCACTCCTAAGTGGAGTAGATATTATGGATCTAAATGCAAAACTTAAAGCATCCAATATACTCATATAATCATCCCATCCTTCATTTCTATAATTCTAGATGTTTTTTTCGCCACAGAATCATCATGAGTAATAATTATTACAGTTATACCTTCAAGTGAAAGTTCTTTGAAAATCCCCAACACTTCTTCACCTGTTTTTGTATCTAAAGCACCAGTTGGTTCATCAGCTAGAATTATTTTAGGATTTCCCACCAATGCTCTAGCAATAGATACTATTTGCTGTTCACCTCCAGATAATTCAACTGGTGAATGAAAGACTCTTTCGCCTAAACCCATTTGCATAAAGCTATAATAGATTTTTTTCTTCTATTTTTATCTCTCCTATAAATTAATGGCATTTCTACCTGTCTCACAGCTGATAACCTAGGTATAAGATTGTAGGATTGAAATACAAATCCAAATATACTACCCCTTATTAAAGATCTAGAGTTATCATTTAATTTAGAAACGTCATTATTTGCTAAAATATATTCCCCATTTGTAGGCCTATCCAGCAAACCAACAATATTCATCATTGTACTTTTACCAGAACCTGAAGGACCTTTAATTGCTATGAATTCACCTTGATCTATCGAAAGATCTATTTTAGACAAAGCCTTAACTTGATTGAAACCTGTATCAAATATTTTTGACACATTATTAAGTCTTATCATCTTGGAGGTCTGCCTCCTCTTGGTCCTGACTGCATAAAGTTGTCAATAATTGACGCTGAACCATCTATGGAGTCAAGTTGAATTGATTCCATAGATTCATCATCTGATTCTATATAAATTTTATCTCCTATACTCAATCCACTTGTAATTTCTATATTCTCCCCATCACTTAACCCTGTTTCAACTTGAGTATAGATAATATCATCTCCCACTATAGAGGTAATGACCTTAGTTAAACTTCTTTCAGATATTAATGCATCAGTAGGAATTATAACAACATCTTGAACTGATTCCTTTAATAAAGTAACAGTGCCATTCATACCTTCAGCAGGAAGTTCATCAGATAAAAAACTTAATAAAGGATTATCCGAACTTAAGTTATTTAAATCAATTCCACCACCCACACTTCCCTGCATTCTTCCTCTCATGCTTGGTATTGCTCCACCCATACCACCAGGCATCATGCCTTGCATTCCTCCACCCATACCACCAGGCATCATGCCTT
>JAACCT010000088.1 GCA_009937255.1 Dehalococcoidales bacterium | reverse complement strand
TTATATTTATATGGAGAAAGTTTATGAAAGACATGATTAAAGGAAGTGAAATAGTATGTAAAGCTCTTTTGAAAGAGGGCGTTGATACAGTGTTTGGTATTCCTGGAGGAGCTATTTTACCTTTATATGGAACATTAAATAAATTTCCTGAGTTAAGGCATATTTTAACAAGACATGAACAAGGTGCTTGTCATGCAGCAGATGGATATTCAAGAACTACTGGTAAAGTAGGAGTTGCTTTTGCTACATCAGGCCCTGGAGCCACTAACCTAATTACTGGTATGGCAACTGCAATGATGGACTCAGTTCCATTAATAGCTATAACAGGACAAGTAGGAAGACCTGCTATTGGAACTGATGCTTTTCAAGAGACTGATATAACAGGAGCAACCTTACCTGTTACTAAGCATAATTATTTAGTAATGAGAGCCTCTGATCTAGGGCCTATTATTCATGAAGCATTTTATATTGCAAAAACAGGAAGACCAGGTCCTGTTCTAATAGATATTCCAAAAGATGTTTTTGATGAATTAGCATCCTATGACTATAAAAAAGATTCTCAAATCAATCTTCCCGGTTATGATCCATACATAAAAATAGATGAAAATCAGATTGAAAAAGCTGTTGAATTGATTAATGAATCAAAAAAACCAGTAATTTTATCGGGGCATGGAGTAATTATTTCTAGAGCTCAAGATAAATTACTAGAACTTGCAGAAAAAGCTCAAATTCCTGTTGTAACGACTTTATTAGGTATTTCTTCTTTTCCTGAGAATCATATACTTTCTACAGGATTTCCTGGAATGCATGGGATGGCATATGCTTCTATTGCTTTAGATGAAGCAGATTTAATAATTGGAATTGGTTCTAGATTTGATGACAGAATAGTAGGAAATGCTAAACGTTTTGGAATTAATTCAAAAAAAATACATATTGACATAGATCCTGCAGAGATAAATAAAACTGTAAAAATAGATGCACCTATTATTGGTGATATAGACGGTGTATTGAAAATATTGAATCCAAAGATTAATACTCAAAATCATATAGAATGGTTGAAACAAGTTGAACATATAAAAGCTGAGCATCCTTCTTTGACTATACCTGAATCTGAAAGTCTTCTTGGACAGCAGGTTATAAAAACACTTTCTGATATAACAAAAGGTGATGCTATCATTTGTACTGGGGTAGGACAACATCAAATGTGGGCAGCTCAACATTATCAATTTACTAAACCGAATTCATGGTTATCATCTGGAGGTTTAGGTACTATGGGTTATGAAATACCAAGTGCTATTGGAGCTCAATTTGGAGCACCTGATAAAACAGTATGGTCAATATGTGGGGACGGTGGTTTTCAAATGACTATAGGAGAATTGGCGACTGTTGCAGAAAATAATCTTCCAATTAAGTATGCTATCCTAAACAATAATCATTTAGGTATGATTACTCAGTGGCAAGATATGTTTTATCAAGGTCAAAATATGCAAGAAACTTATACTGGTAATCCTGATTTTGTAAAGCTTGCTGAAGCATACGGCATTAAGGGAATTAGAGTTGAAAATCAAGATCAAGTACAATCAGCAATTAATGACGCAAACAACTATGATGGTCCTGTTATTATAGATTTTGTGATTGAGAAGGTAGATTATGTATATCCAATGATCCCTGCTGGCGGAAGTGTTGATCAGCTTATTGAGGAGGATAAAAAGAAATGAAACATGATGGACTTTATAGAAGAACAATAGTTGCACTTGTTCATGATAAGCCAGGTGTTTTAGCCAGAATTTCTGGACTTTTTAGAAGAAGAGGGGTTAATATTGAAAGTTTAGCTGTTGGACATGCAGAAAAATCACTATTTTCTAGAATGACGTTTGTAGTTGCTGGATCAGAAAATTCTGTAAAAAATATTTCAAACCAATTAAATAAATTAATAGATGTAGTTAATGCATCAGATATTAGTGAAAAAAATTATGTCTCTAGAGAGTTAGCATTAATCAAAGTATCTTGTAATCAATCACAAAGAGTTGAATTATTAGAATTATCTAAGATATTTAGAGTTAATGTTGTTGATGTTGGTATAGAAAATATGACCTTTGAAATAGCAGGAGGAAAATCAAAAATTGATTCTTTTATAGAATTATTAGATCAATTTGGTGTACTTGAAATTATGAGGACTGGTAGAATTGCAACTTTGAGAGGTAGTACCAAAGTTGGATTAAATGATGGAGAATTTAGTACTAATGAAGAAACAAATATATATATTCCTGATGATAATGAATCAGGATCAGTATAAATAAAAGGAGAAAAAATGGCTAAATTATATTATGACAAAGATATAAATGATGAAATTTTAAAAGGTAAGAGAATTTCAGTAATAGGTTATGGGTCTCAAGGTCATGCTCATGCACAAAATTTAAAAGATTCTGGATTTGATGTCATTGTAGGATTATATGATGGATCCAAGTCTAAAGATCAAGCTGAAGCTGATGGCTTCAAAGTATATAGTATTGCTGAAGCTGTAAAAAACTCAGAATTAATAAGTCTTTGCATTCCAGATCCTTCAATGAAAAAAGTATTTAATGAGGATATTAAAGATAATTTATCTGATGGAGATATTTTATTATTTGCACATGGATTTGCTATTCTATATAACGAAATAAAACCTCCTAATAATGTTGATGTGATTATGATTGCCCCAAAGGCACCAGGACATAGAGTTAGAGCTGTTTATCAAAGAGACTTAGGAGTTCCTTGTTTAATTGCTGTTGAGCAAGATTTCTCAGGATCTGCATATAATATCGGTCTTGCTTATGGGAAAGGAATTGGTGGAGGTAGAGCAGGAATATTAGAAACTACATTTAAAGAAGAAACTGAAACAGATTTATTTGGAGAACAAGCTGTTCTGTGTGGTGGGGTAACTGCATTAATTAAAGCAGGATTTGAAGTTTTGACTGAAGCTGGTTATCAACCTGAATCAGCTTATTTTGAAGTTTTACATGAGTTGAAGCTTATTGTTGATTTGATTTATCAAGGTGGACTTGAAGGAATGAGATATTCTGTTTCTACTACAGCTGAATATGGAGATTATACTGTAGGCCCTAGAATAATTGATGATTCAGTTAAAGATGCTATGAAAAAAGTTCTTGATGATATTCAAAGTGGTAGATTTGCTAAAGAATGGATAGCTGAAAATGATGAAGGTCTGCATAAATATAATGATTTAAGAGAAGCAGACTTGGAACATCCTGTTGAAAAAGTTGGTAAAGAACTGAGAGATATGATGCCTTGGTTAGAATCAACTACATAAATATGAGGTAACAAAATGGTTCAAAAAAATAAAAATGATAAATTAATAGTTTTTGATACAACCTTAAGAGATGGAGAACAATCTGCAGGAGCATCTTTAACTGCTCAAGATAAATTTAGAATAGCTACACAACTTCAAAAATTAAATGTTGATATTATTGAAGCTGGATTTGCAGCTAGTTCTTTAGGAGACTTTGCTGCTGTAAGAAAAATAGCATTAGAAGTTGAAGGGCCTACTATTTGTACATTAGCAAGAGCTGTTCCTTCAGATATAGACTCTGCAATAGAATGTATGAAAGGTGCCTTAAAACCAAGAATTCATACTTTTTTATCTGTTTCTGATATTCATTTGCTTCACCAAATGAAGAAAGATAGAGAGTCAATAATGTCTATGGCAATAGACGCAGTCAAAAGAGCAAGAGATTCTGTAGATGATGTTGAATTTTCTCCTATGGATGCGTCAAGATCTGATCCAGAATACTTGTATATGATGCTTGAAAATGCAATAGATGCAGGAGCTACTACAGTAAATATTCCAGATACTGTTGGATACTCGAATCCTCAAGAATTTGGAAAATTAATTAATGGATTATTCAAGAATGTATCTAATATTAATAAAGCTATAGTTAGTGTCCATTGTCATAATGACTTAGGTATGGCTGTAGCAAATAGTTTATCAGCATTGGAAAATGGAGCTAGGCAAATCGAAGGATGTGTAAATGGATTAGGAGAAAGGGCTGGTAATGCTGCCTTAGAAGAAGTTATTATGGCAGTAAAAACTAGACCTGATCACTATGGAGTAAATACAGATGTAAATACTGAGGAAATTGGGCCTTCAAGTAGATTAATTTCTAATATATTTGGTTTCCCTATTCAATTTAATAAGGCAGTTACTGGTCAAAATGCATTTAGGCATTCTTCTGGTATTCATCAAGATGCTTTTTTAAAAGAACGTACAACTTTTGAAATTATGCATCCTGAAGAAGTTGGATGGAAAGGAGATGCAATTGTTTTAACAAAAGTATCTGGAAGAGCTGGATTAAAATCTAGACTTGAATATTTGGGTTATACAGTTGAAGATAAAGAATTACTAGAAATTTTTAATAATTTTAAAAACTTAGCTGATCAAAAAAAAGAAATAACTGATAAAGATTTAGAATCTTTAATGAGTGAATTTCATAGAGAGTTAGATACAACAGAAAGATTTAAGGTGTTAGATTTGGATGTAGTTTGTGGTAATAAAAGAGATCCAATAGCATCTATAACGCTTGAACTTCCTGATGGTAAAAGAGAAACTGCTTCCAAATCAGGAACAGGTCCTGTAGATGCAGTATGTAATTCAATAGACTTTATAACTAAGCAAAATGTAAACTTAACAGAATTTTCAGTTTCTTCAGTTACTGAAGGTATTGATGCTTTGGGTGAAGTAACTATTAGAATTGAAAAAAAAGGAGTTATATACTCAGGTCAAGGCTCAGATACAGATATAATCTTAGCTAGCGCAAAAGCATATGTTAATGCAATAAATAGGTATTTAATAATACAGTCATCAAATTAAATAATATTCATTTTAGGGGAGAATTATTTATATTAAAAGGAGATAACTAATCATGCAAAAAAAAAGAACTATGTTCGAAAAATTATGGGACAAGCATATTGTTTCAGAACCTAAAGATCAACCTGCAATTATATATATTGATCTTCATTTAGTTCATGAAGTAACCTCACCTCAAGCATTTGAAGGTTTACGAATGACCGGTAGAAAAGTTAGGCGACCTGATTTAACAATTGCTACAGTTGATCACAACATCACAACAGATGAAACAAGAACGGAAGAAATAAAAGATGAAATTGCTAGAAAACAAGTAGAAACAATTAGAGATAATTGTGAAACAAATGATATTACTCTATTTGATGTATGGGATAAAGAACAAGGAATTGTACATGTGATTGGCCCAGAACAAGGATACACACAGCCTGGAATGACTATAGTATGTGGAGATTCACATACTTCTACTCATGGAGCCTTTGGATCATTAGCTTTTGGTATAGGAACATCTGAAGTAGAGCACGTTTTAGCAACACAAACTCTAAGGCAAAGAAAACCTAAAACAATGAAAGTTGAATTTAAGGGTGCATTACAAAAAGGAGTTACCGCTAAAGATATGGTTCTAAAGCTTATCGGACAAATAGGAACAGCTGGTGGAACTGGTTATGTTATGGAATATACAGGTAAAGCAATTGAAGATCTATCTATGGAAGGTCGTATGACTATATGCAATATGTCAATTGAAGGTGGAGCTAGAGCCGGAATGATTGCACCAGATAAAATAACATATGACTGGATGAAAGGAAGGAATAAAGTTCCTAAAGGAGATGATTGGATAAAGTCAATTAAAGAATGGGACCTTCTTAAAACTGATGATGGAGCCGTATACGATTCTTATATAGAAGTTGATTGTGAAAACCTTGAACCATTTGTTTCTTGGGGTACTAATCCATCTCAAGTTTTACCTATTTCTTCATCTATTCCTTCTCCAGATGATTATGACCAAGTAATAGAATCTCAGTCCTGCGCTAATGCTTTAGCGTATATGGGATTAAATCCAGGAACAAAAATAGAAGATATTAAACTCGATAGAGTTTTTATTGGTTCATGTACAAATGCAAGGATTACTGATTTAAGAAGTGCTGCCAAAATAGTTGAAGGAAAAAAAGTTAATTCTAATGTTAGAGCTCAAATTATGCCAGGATCTACAATAACAAAAATTCAAGCTGAAAAAGAAGGTTTGGATGAAATTTTCAAAGCATCTGGCTTTGAATGGAGAGAATCTGGTTGTTCTATGTGTTTAGGTATGAATCCTGACATCATAGCTCCAGGCGAAAGATGTGCTTCTACTTCTAATCGAAATTTTGAAGGTAGGCAAGGTAAAGGTGGAAGGACTCATTTGGTAAGTCCAGAAATGGCAGCTGCAGCAGCTATTGAAGGACATTTTGTTGATGTTAGAGAATGGTAGGATGATTTTTGAAAAATCAAAAGAAAAAAAAATTTTATAAACCTAAAAGTTTTAATAAACTTACAAGTGGGAATGAATCTAATCAAATTAGTTTACTATCAAAGATATTTGGTTCAAAAAAAGAATTAGATATAGCGAGAAATAATTTTTTTAATAAATTTAACTTTGAATCAAACATTAATTCTTTAAGGTTTTTAACTGTTTTACTTTTAATATCTATTTTTTTGTGTTCAGCTATGTTTTTTATAGAAAGGAATAATGAAAAAGTTTATCAATCATGGAAATATCAAGGGATTGAAAATATACCTCCTTCTGATATTTTAAATTTTGACAGTATTATTGATTTTTCACAAAAAGAAGAACTATTTTCGTGTGATTCAAAAGATCCTGAAAAATTATTAAATGGTATTTGTGATGAATCCTTTAGATATGTTGATGAAATGAATTCTACTCAATCCCTTTCACAACTTATTTATATAATTCAAATTTTATTATTATTTTTGTTACTTTTCCCTTTAGCTACCTTTTTTCATAGATCAATAAGAAATATAAAAACTTTAAGATATGAGACAAATATTTCTGCTGAAAAGTCTGTAATTTGGATTTATTTTTTTGTTTTTTTATACTTTTTATCTATTTTTATTTCTAGATGG
>JAACCT010000021.1 GCA_009937255.1 Dehalococcoidales bacterium | reverse complement strand
CCCGCTACTAGATAAAAAGAGAACTTAATAGTTCTCTTTTTTATTTTATATTTATACAAAGTACAACAATAGTACAACAAAATTATCTTTCTCTACTTTCAAACTGCTCCATAAACCACTCATCAAAACGAATCATTTCGTAACCCAAGGGATTCCACAAATAGTCTCCTTTACCTTCTATCAATAAGTCTAAATAATGTTTTTGCTTTTCTAAGGTTAATTTAAAATCAAACTGGTTATTCCCCAAGAACTTCACAACCTTGTAAATAGCTTTAAATCTCATTATATATTCTTCCTCCAAGGTTCGAAATAATTTTAATAGATTTTCTAGTTTTAGAAGAGTGGGATCGGCTTCTTTTTCCTGAATAGAGATTATTAATAAAAGTAATTTTTTGCCAAGATACCATCCTGATTTGTTTACGGTTAAATTCTTGCAATTATCTAATAACTCTTTAGATTTAGAAATATCTCCTATCTTATAGTAATTATAGGCTGCTAAATAATTCGATTTTTCTTTTCTAATAACACTAGAATTGATTTGAGGAATGTTCTGTACTTGATTAAATATATCAGTTGCAGCAGCATGTTTTTTAGTGTGAAAATTACCTAAAAAGCAGTATTCATAAGCCAATATTTGATTAAAGGTTTGTTCCCTAAAAATCTGCAAAGTTTTATTTGCATATAACATTGCCTCTGTAAACTCTTCAAGTCGGAATAAAACAGAGGTCATTTCTAAATGTGCTCCACCATTATTTGAAATCGTATTTAAGGAAATACTATTCTTAATTAAAGGGAAAAAAGACAGGCACATATTTTTTGCCTTGTTAAATTGTCTTGTAAGAATATAGTAATTGATATAACCAACATGATAATAAAAAGCAATTCTTTCAGACTCACCTTTTGTAGAATTGTAAATATCATCAAGTCGTTTTAGATGCCTATAAATTTGTCTTTTATTGACAGAGTAAACTGCTTTAAATAAAGTGGGGATAGATAATAGATACATTAAATTTCCTGAGTCAATATGTTTTGTGTAAAACTCATTGTTTTCATGAATCATCAAGTTATAATGATTTAATACATCAATCCCTTCTCTAACCACATAATAATTCCTCAATGTTTCATTAATTAATGCTTCCTCTCCACGCAAGTCAAATTGCTCCGCTAATTGTTGCGCTCTATGCAATAATCTTAATCCTTCTCCATATATTTTACGATTGATAAGCATTCCTCCCTGCATTAACCATTTTCTACAATTTATTTTTGCTTTCACATAATCTGTTGAAAATACCTGAGATACTTCTTTATAAAGCATACTATTAATGATATCACCTTTTAACCTTGATTTTAATACATAATACACAGCATGTGGCTTTTTTTGATAGATTTTCATGGATGCATCAACATTAGTTTTTACCATTTTTGAGTGAATTAGGTTAAAAAGCTCTAATTTATGACTTTTTTGATTTAAGGACTGTACCTCTAGTAAAGAACGAATTAATCGAACTTCACTCTTTTTTAAATTTTCCACCAACTGTATTAGATTTTTCATATAATTTATATTATTCTACAAATGTAATGATTTTAATAATACTAAAATAGGCTGATAACATATGTGGCTTTTCAGTCCTTTTTTAAGCAAATGGAAGGCTTTAGCTTTAGACCATTATTAATCAAAACTATTAAAGTCATGTTAAGTTTTTTTATTGGAGTACTATTAAGTTTAAATGTTATCACGATAGAGGAAGTTCCAAATCTATCAAAAGAAGAAGTTAAGGAGAAAATTGAGACCCATGCTCCTGAATATAAAGATATATGGGATTTATCAGATGAAGTATAGAAGACTTAATACTACTAAAAATGGGGATTCCTTTAGTCAAGAAACTATAAAGAAAGTTTTTGACAAAGGATCTCCAATTAAGGGAGTTGACCCATTAAAATGGAGAGAAGATATTTGTGGAGACACAATTAAATTTCAAGCTTATGGAGATAGAGATTCAAGGTTTGGATGGGAAATGGATCACATTAATCCTGTCTCTAATGGAGGGAATGATGAATTAGAAAATTTACAACCATTACAATGGAAAAATAATCTTGAAAAAGGAGATCAACTAAATTGGAAATGTAATCAAACAATAATAGAATATTAACCAATATACATAATTATGAAAACTTATTATGCAAATAATAATGCTCAACAAAATGGCGACCATGAAGTTCATACCTCTGATTGCTCCTATTTACCAAAATCAGAAAACAGAATATACTTAGGTCTGTTTGACTCTTGTCATGATGCTGTGAAAGAGGCTGAAAAATACTACTCAAATGCAGATGGATGTAAGTATTGCTGCCCTGATTGTCATAAAAGTTAGTAATAAATAATATTAAAATGGAAGCAATTAAACCAGGACCTAAAAGAAAAGCAAAGTCAACAGGAAAACCAGATAGACGTCAGAGAGATAATAAAAAAACTCCTGGGAACACACCATCACTTAAACCTCATAAACACAAAAAAGGAGATTAATTTAAAAATATACAATATATTTTATTAACCAAAACAAGTTATTATGAAAAAATTATTATTTAAAACATTACTATTTCTATTTTGTATTGCTTTAATATTTGTATTAAGTAGTTTAAACTTAGGAACAACTTCACCTGTTTTATATGATTACGAACAACAACCTCCTATACCCAAACAAATTTTAGTAAAAAAATTACAAACACCTGTAAATGGAGAAAATATGGTTGTTAAAATTATTTATGAAGATGACATTCCTCTACCTGATCATATTACTTTATTTAGAGGTTCTGATCATGTTTGCTGTGTAAAAGATGATGGGGTTCAGCCAGATGCTATAGCTGACGATTATGCTTATACATCTTGTATACAGCAAGACCCTAATTCATTTGCACAACAAATATTAAATAAAGAACAGCAAATTCTTAACCAGGGTTATACCTATAAATTTACTGGACATATTGGAGAAATTGTACAAGCGTCTGACCTTATCTTGTTCGATGAACAAGCATTTAATAATTATCAATTTGTTACTATTGACCCTCTTACAATTAATCAAGTTGATTGTGAAACAGAACTAAAAAAAGAAAACTCTTTATTTATTACTCATCTAGGAGTTATTGAAGATGGTGCAAGAACTAATAATATAAGTGGAACATCTCCAGTTTCAGGAAATAACATAGGCGCTTGGACATTTGGTCATCTAATGCTTAATATGGCTGGTGGGTTTGCTAACCCTAATTCACCTACTCAGACTGAAATTGATAATGTAAAATATTTTTTAAAAGAATGGCTAGAAAGTATAGTAAGAGAATATCAATTTACTTGGAGAGTAGCAGAGGGAAGAGATGAAAATAATTTAATAAAATTTATAGTAACTCCTTGGCTTAATAAAGCTTTTGGAGGAGTTTCCCCTGTTACAGTTAGTAGTATTGGTTG
>JAACCT010000020.1 GCA_009937255.1 Dehalococcoidales bacterium | reverse complement strand
TTTTAAGGATACTTCTGGACCAGCAATAAATATCTTAATGAAACTTATGGCTATAGTTTCTATAATATTTGGACCTTTATTCCTAAGCATTTAAAAATTGATGGGTAGAAATGGATAAATTATACATACTTGGTGCCGGAACTCCTACACCAACTGAATCCAGATTTGGATCTGCATATGTGTTGGATATTGATGGTGAGAAAGTTATGTTTGATTGTGGTCCTGCTGCTACCCATAAATTAGTAAAAAGTGGTTTATGGCCAACAGAGATTGACTATTTATTTTTTACTCATCACCATTTCGATCATGATATTGACTATCCATGTTTTCTTCTTTGTAGATGGGATCAAAGTATTGGAAAAGAAAATACATTAAATGTTTTTGGTCCTAAACTTACTGAAAAACTTACAGAAGAAATCTATGGAAATAATGGAGCTTTCTCTCATGATTGGAAAGCTAGAATTAATCATCCCTTAAGCCAAAAAGTATATGAAAATCGTGGAGGGACATTACCAAGAACACCACCTAAAGCAAACGCTAGGGATATAACACCTGGAACTGTAAAAGTTTCTAAAAAATGGGAAGTTGTATCTGATGTAGCAGAGCATGTTCAACCTTATTTAGATTCTCTGGCATATAGATTAGAAACATCAGAAAATAAATCTATAGTTTTTACTGGAGACACGCAACCTTGTAAATCAGTTGTTGATCTTTCTAAAAATGCAGATTACCTGGTTTGTATGTGTTGGGATGATCAAGAAGCAATGAACGAAAATGGTGAATTTTATGGGCAATGTGGTACTGAAGGTGCTGCACAAATGGCTCAAGATGCAGGTGTGAAAAACCTAGTATTAGTACATATGGGGCCAAATATTAGTCAAGAAAAAAATAAAATTGTCGCGGAAGATAAAATCCGTAAGATATATAACGGGAATATAATATTTTCTGATGAAATAAAATCTATAGACTTATGGAGTAAATGATATTTTAGATCTTTTGATAAAAAACGGAGAAATTTTTTCAGGAAGTTCTGATTTGTCAGAAAAACTCAATATTGGAATAAATAAAGATAAAATTGAATTTATTGGATCTAGTATTCCTGAACATAAAAAAAGTATCGATGCTGATGGTTATATTGTTACCCCAGGATTTATTGATCTTCATACCCACAGTGATATTTCATTTTTAGTTGATCCTGAAGCCGACAGTAAATTAACTCAAGGTGTAACTTTTGAACTTGTAGGGAATTGTGGTATGAGTTTTTGCGCACCACTAAATTCATTTTCAAAGCAAACTTTATCTGATCGTCTTTCAAAATATGATAAAAAAATCGAAATAAATTGGAATAATTTCAATGGCTGGTTAAATATTATTGATTCTAATAAACCTACAGTAAATATTGCTGCTCAATTAGGACATGGAGTCTTAAGATCGTACGTTATGGGAATGGAAGCAATTTCAGCAACTCCAGACCATATTGAAGATATGAAAAAAATTCTTAAGGATTCAATTGATCAAGGAATCCTAGGATTTTCTACTGGACTTTGGTATGCTCCTGGTTCTTATTCACACACAGAAGAAATTGTAGAAATCACTAAAGTAGTAGCAGAAAATGACCTACTATATTCAAGTCATATAAGATCTGAAAGTGATGATGCTTCTGGACTTTTCCCAGCTCACGCAGAAGCGATAGAAATAGGCAGAAGAACAGGATGTAAAATTCAAATAAGTCATGTTAAATCCGTTGGGCCTAAATTTTGGGGTAGAGGAGGTGAATTGATTGAAGGTATGTATAGAGCAAGAGAAGAAGGAATTGATGTAGCAGGAGATCAATATCCATATGAATGGTCAAGTACCCCAACTAGTGGATGTATGTTTCCAAGATGGAGTCTTGAAGGAGGAAGAGAAAAAACTCTTGACAGATTAAAAAATAAAAACTTAAGAAATAAGATCAAATCTGAAACAGTCAATTATATAAATAGATTTCACGGTTCTTCTGGTTGTGTATTAGCTGAATTTTCAAATGATAAATCTCTAGAAGGTATGAATCTTTCAGAAATTTCTGAAAAATTTGGGTGTAGTCCTGAAGAAGCTGCAATGAGATTATATGAAATATCAGAAGGTTCTTTTGTACTACATTCTATGGAAGAGAAAGATGTAGATGAAATAGGTAACTGTGACATAATTGCAGTTGCTTCAGATGGTAATTCTTTACGTAATAAAGGACCACTATCTTCTGGAAAACCTCATCCAAGAAGTTACGGTACAAACTCTAGGTTTATAGAAAATATGGTGGTAAATAAAAAGCTTGTTCCATTAGGAAAAGCTATAAACAGGATGACTTCTTTACCAGCTTCAAGGCTAGGTTTAAAAAATAGAGGTGAATTAAAAAAAGGTTATTTTGCTGATATAAACATTTTTAAACCAGAAGAAATAAAAGAAAATGCTACATATGTTAATCCACATCAATATTCTACAGGTATGAAATATGTTTTAGTAAACGGTCAAATAGCATTAGAAAATGGTAAGAAATTACCAGGAAGATACGGTAGGGTGATAAGAAATAAAGAAAGTTAAAAACTATGCATAATTTAGAGTTTTTCAATCGAAACGAAGCTAGAGATTTTATAAATAAAAATAACCCCATGGCCATAATTCCTACTGGCTCAGTCGAACAGCATCTAAATCATTTATTTATAGGAATGGACATTAATTCTGCTACAAAAATAGCTGAAGATTTAACTAATAAATTTTCAAAAAATACAATATTTTATAGACCATTGAGTGTAGGAATTGCTGAGCAACACATGGCTTTCCCTGGAACAATGACTCTAAGAGTAAATACATTTATTGGTGTTTTAACGGACGTTGTAAATAGCATGATAAGAAGTGGTATAACCAAGATTCTTTTTATAAATGGTCACGGTGGTAATACTGAACCTATGAGAACAGCAATGCAAAATATTAATCTTGAGATGAAAGGGCTTCATAGCGAGATAGATACATCAGAAGTAAGAACTCATGTAGATTATATGGAGTTATTAGATCAGGATTCTAAAATTGATATCAGATATACAAGTTATTGGGAAATGCATGACCCAAATTTTATAAAAAAAGTAATTAATGACCCTAATTACCCAGGACATGCCAATGAATATGAAACATCTGTTGCTTTACATATGTTTCCTGATTTGGTTGACAAAGAAGCTATCAAAATTGACCCTTTAGGAACTTCTTCAGATGCATCAGAAGAAAAAGGTAAGCTTATATATGATGATATTATAGAGAAATATTCTAATATAATTCAAGAAATGCTAACTTAATAATAATCGTGAAAAAAAACTTTATTTTAATCTTAATTTTTTTTATTTTATCTTGTGGAAATGAAAAATCAGAAGAATATTTATTTATTGAAGAACAGAATAAATCTATTACTGAACAAAATATTTTTTTAGAAGAAAAAAATAAAGAATTACAAAAAGAAATTTTATTACTTGAAATGAGCCTTAAAAATTTAAGAAGACAATATGAAACTCCTCACATAGAAAAAAGTATCAAATAATATTAAATCAAGACTACTCAAAGTCTAAATCAATGCCACTTATTTCACCAAATAAATTACTCTCTTTGTTTTTTTAAATTTCTTTTTGAATATTTCTTATTAAATTCATTAATTCTAAAGGAGTAATATTATCTAAATCTATATCAATTATTTTTTTTGTTATTTCTGAAATGTTTTCTTCGAATAAGAGAGGTTGAAAAGAATTTTCTTCTATTTTAGGATTTTCAAAATTTCCTAATAGTACTTTTGCTCTTAATAAAACTTCTAAAGGTATACCAGCAATTTCTGCAACATTTATACCATAGGATCTTTCTGATGAGCCTTCAATTATTCTGTGAAGAAAATTAATACTGTTATTTTCTTCATATACTGCTACTTGAAGGTTAATAATGTTAGAAAAGGTTTCAGGTAATTTAGTTAATTCATGAAAATGAGTTGCAAATAATGTTCTAAATTTTTTTTCTATTTTAGTATTTATATATTCTAGAATAGACCAAGCTAGTGATAATCCATCATAAGTACTAGTACCTCTTCCGATTTCATCTAAAACTGCAAATGACTTATTAGTTGATTGAGATAAAATCCTGGATGTTTCTTCCATCTCTATAAGAAATGTAGATTTACCAGTATGAATATCATCAGTAAGACCTGTTCGAGTAAATATTCTATCTACCAATCCAATTTCGCACTTACTTGCTGGAACAAAAGAACCCATTTGAGCAAGGATTATTATAATTGCCATTGTTCTCAAATAAGTAGATTTTCCAGACATATTTGGTCCAGTAATAATAGCTGTATTAGTTGAATCAGAAAATTTCAAATCATTAGGTACAAACTTTCCATAACCTAGTGTCTTATCAATGACAGGGTGAATAGCATCTTTTATATTAAAAGTATTATTTTGTAATAGATTTGGTTTTATCCAATTATTTTGGTTAGCTACTTTATAAAGAGAATATAACGTATCCACAAGAGAAATATCATTACTCATATTTAATATTTGACTTTTATACTGTGAAATTTCTTCACATATTTGTATAAAAATTAAATTCTCAAGAGATGAAATTTTTTCATCTGCATTTAATATTTTTTCCTCAAGAATTTTTAATTCTTCAGTATAAAATCTTTCAGAATTAGCCAATGTTTGCCTTCTTATAAAATAATTAGGTACAGAATCAAGATTAGATTTAGTGACTTCAAAATAATAACCAAAAACTCTGTTAAAACTTATTTTTAAATTATTTATTCCAGAAGCTTCTTTTTCTTTTTTTTCAAGTTTTAAGATTGAATTATTTGATTGGAATTTCAAATCAATCAGTTCATCAAATTCTTTATTAAAACCTTTTTTAATTGGAAGTTGAGTTTGAATTTCAGATAATTTATTTGTATCGATAGCATAGTTTAAATATTTTGATAATTTTCTTAAGTCTTCAGAATTTGATTCAAATTTAAATTTTGAAGACTTAAATATCTTTTTAATTAGTGGTAGTTGGATAATACTTTCGTAGATAGAAATAATATCTCTATAATTACTAGTCTTGTTTTCTACTCTATTTATAATTCTTTCAAGATCACTTATTTTTTTTAAGATTTCATCAGTTTCTATAAGTTGAATTTTATTATTATTTATCCATTCAAGTTGGTTATGCCTAGATTTTATTTTTAATAGGTCTTGTGTTGGCGTTATAAGCCAATTTCTAAGTTCTCTACCTCCCATGGCAGTATTTGTTTGATCCATAAAATAAAACAAGGTATTTTGTTCATTTCCTGAATTTGATTTCGTTATTTCTAAGTCTCTTAAGGTAACAAAATCAAGAATCAAATCGTTTGACCTATCAATATTATTTATTTTTTTAATATTTTTTGAAAAAGTTTTTTGATTAGAATCTATGAAATCTAAAATTATACCTAAAGACATGAGTAACGTTTTCCTATTTTCTAGGCCTATTTGATTAATATCTTCAATATCAAAATGTGAGTTTATTAACCTTTTAGCTAATGGAGTACTTTTAATATTTCCTTCATATTCTCTAGTTAAATATGAATCAAAATACTCATTAATTATATTTTTATTTTCACTAACAAAAAGAATCTCTTTAGGATTTAATCTTTCAATTTCATTTTGTATATTATAAATATCAGTTGAATATGTTTCAAATTTTCCTGTAGAAATATCTAGCGCGCAAATATCTACGATATTTTTTTCTTCATAGAAACTTAGTAAGAAATTGTTCTCATTAGATTTTAAAAGATTAGGATCAGTAACTGTTCCAGGAGTAATTACTCTTGTTACTGCCCTATCTACTATACCTTTAGAGTCTTTAGGATCAGAAATTTGTTCTGCTATGGCAATTTTTAAGCCTGTATCTACAAGTTTTTTTAAATTATTATCTAAAGAATGATATGGAATTCCTGCTAAAGGTACTTTATTTTTATCTCCTACATCTCTAGCAGTAAGTGCAATATTTAATATAGAAGATAATCTCTTTGCATCTTCGTCAAAAGTTTCATAAAAATCACCCATTCTAAATAAGAGTAAGCAATCATTATATTTATTTTTTATTTCGAGATACTGTTTCCTACCAGGAGACATTTTATCTGTAATAATTTTTTTTTTGCTCATAGAAAATTATTAATAATTTATGGTAACAGTATCACTTGATGTCCATCTAAGTCTACGTATAGTTACGTCTTTAGGAAGATCTGCTATTATATATCCTGATACTTGAGTTCCTTGAACTAAAGTAATATCACCCCATAAAGGGACAAAATCTTTTACTTCAAAATTTTTATTTTGACTATCAGCTGCCTTAGCTCTTAAGATTGTATTTGCCGGAGAATATGTAACTCCATTAGAAGCTAAAAGCTCAGCACAATTTTCATCAATATTAACAGTTATAGTATTAGCAGTTTCATTTATAAGTTGTAATTTAATAAGAGCAACATAAGTACTTTTATCAGTATTATCTATTTGCCAAGTAGTTAAATTATTAGTTGTAGCTTCTGGTCCTTGATAATTTACAATTTCTTGATAAAAAGGTTTTTCACTTTTTAGCCATAAAACTTTTCCAGATTTATATAAAGGATCTACATTATCAGAATTTAAGAAAATCCAAGGTATAACAATAATTGCTAACAACACAGATAACATTGTAGTGGCAATTAATATTACTGGTTTCTTCAATTTAGGAAACTTAATTATTCTTCTAGTTAAAACATTATTTTCATTATCTAATTCAATATATTCTTCACCGGAATTTGGAAACCCTTCAACACTGAAATTTATATAAATTCTCGTGATATCATTATTTGATTCTACGTTGAATACACTGTATAACTTACTTTTTTCTTGAAAAGTAGGTCCATACTCATACAAATTATCTAAAATAAAACCTATACCAATGTCAATTTTTTCTTTAAATTTAGAAAATTTTTTATAATCAATATCAATGTTTTTTTCTATATTATTCATAATTATTTTGTTAAGTCTTTATATATCTCTAATAAGCTTTGAGCTATATATTCTACTTGTTCAAGAGTATTTGTTAAGCCAAAAGATAATCTTATTGAACCTAAAGCGATATTTTCTTGAACATTTTTTGCTATCAAAACATGAGATGGTTCTATTGATGCAGTAGAGCATGCGCTTCCACTACTAGCCATTATACCCTTAAAATCTAGAGCGATAAGTATTGGTTCTCCTTGAATATTTGGGATTGAAAAATTTAATATATTAGGCAGTCCATCAAAAGAACTATGAATAATTGATTTTGGTAAATTTTCATTTAGCAAATCAATCATTTTCAATCTTAATTCGTTGGTATGATTAAAATATTCAACTCTATTTGTTTCAGCAATTTCTATAGCTTTACCTAACCCAACAATACTAGGAACATTTTCTGTTCCTGATCTATTTTGTCTTTCTTGACCACCACCATCTAATAATGGTTCTAAATATAAATCCTCCTTTACAAAAAGAGCACCAACTCCTTTTGGAGCATTAAATTTATGACCAGATATAGAAAGTAAATCAACTCCTAAATCAATTACATCAACTTCTATTTTTCCAATTGCTTGAACAGCATCAGTATGAAAAAGTATCTTAGTACCAAACTCTTTTTCCTTTATTCTTGTAATCTCTACTAAATTCTTTATTTTTTGAAGAGATCCAATTTCATTATTTGCATAAATGATAGAAATAAATTTAGTTTTTTTATTTATAAGATTTTTAAAAGTATCTAAATTAATAATTCCATTTGTATCAACAGGACAATAATTTAGTTTATAACCAATTTGAGTCATTTGCTCAGCTGGGTGAATTATTGCATGATGCTCAATAGTTGAAATAATGATTTCATTTTGATTATTTTCAATTTTATTACTACAAAAACCCTTCAAAGCTAAATTATTAGATTCAGTTCCACCAGAGGTAAATATTATTTCTGATGATTTTGAATTAATTACTTTAGATACTTTGTCTCTTGCAAATTCTATTGCTGCCTTAGATTCTTGGCTAAGCATATACAAACCAGAAGGATTACCATAAATTTCAGTAAAAAAAGGCAACATCTCATCTAAAACTACTTTAGAGACAGGCGTAGTTGCTGCAATATCAACATAAATATCATTTAATTCTAAACTCATAATAATAATTATAAATTACATTCGAAAAATAGGGTGTTCAATGACAATTTTCGATACACTTATAACTACAAAAAATAGCTATATAAAGATTAGTAGAAAGAAAATTTTTGATTAGAGTAGAACATTTCTATAAAAATTATGGTCCATATCCGGCAGTTATTGATGTCTCATTTGAAGTATTAAAAGGAGAAATCGTAGGATTTTTAGGGCCAAATGGAGCAGGAAAAACTACTACTATGAGAACTATAACTGGCTATTTACCTCCTACTTCAGGAAATATCACTGTAAGCGGTTATGACTCAGTTAAGTATTCATTAGAAGCTCGAAGACATATTGGGTACTTACCTGAAACTGTACCTTTATATTTAGATATGACAGTAACCGATTATCTTAGTTTTATGGGAAAAATAAGAGGTATGAATTCAAAATGGATAAATGAAAGAATTAATAAAGTTATTGATCATGTAAGATTAGGAGATTATAGAAATACTCATATTGGGAAATTATCTAAAGGTTATAGGCAAAGAACAGGCATAGCACAAGCAATTTTACATGAACCTGATGTATTAATAATGGATGAACCTACTATAGGAATTGATCCAATTCAAGTTGTTGAAACAAGACAATTAATTAGTGAATTAGGAGAAGCCCATACCCTACTAATTTCATCTCATATACTACCAGAAGTTTCTGCAATTTGTCCTAGAGTTTTAGTAATATCTGATGGGCGTATAGTTGCAGATGATAAACCAACAAATCTTTCAAGTAGACTATCTGGAACAGAAAGAATAGAATTAGGAGTCTCAGGAGTTGATATAAAAGATTTAATATCTAAAATTAGGACGATTGAATCAGTAATAGATGTTAGAACAGATACAAGAGCAGAACAAACCGATAATGCTAAAAAAAATAACTATATTCCTATAGTTGTAGATTCTAAAACAAACGAAAACTCTCCAGAAAAAATTGCTAAATTAATAGTAGATAGTGGATGGGGATTAAAAAACCTTACGCCATTACCAATGACATTAGAAGAAATTTTTCTTCAATTAACACAAGAAAAATAAAATGAAAAATATTTATATAATTTTATCTAAAGAAATAAAAACTTACTTTGCTTCTCCAATGGCATATATTGTAGCTGCAGCATATTTAGCTATAACTGGATTTTTCTTTGTAGCTTCTGTGTCAGATGCTTTCTCTGAAGCTACTATTAGAGGTTATTTAGCCGGTGCTACATTTTTTATGATTTTTATGTCTCCTGCTATAACAATGCGTCTGATTGCTGAGGAACAAAAGCTCGGTACATTAGAGTTATTATTAACTTCTCCTGTTAAAGAAGCTGAGGTGGTCATAGGTAAATTTTTAGCCTCATTAATTACAGTCTGCATTATGATCTTCTTCTCACTTTACTTTGTAATTTTACTTTATTTATTTGGAGATCCTGATTCTGGCCCATTATTTAATGGAATATTTGGACTTATTTTATATTCTTCTGCTACATTAGCTATTGGATTATTTGCTTCATCTTTATCACCTAACCAAATAGTTGGACTTGTAGTTGGTTCTGGAATTTTAACAAGTTTAACTATAATTGATTTTATTTCAACAAGAGTATCAGGAATTGGTAGTGAAATTCTAAGTTTTTTACAGCTAGGAGCTTCATTTTCAGTATTTGATTTAGGATCACTTGGAGTCGCAGAAAGTGGACATTTTGCAGATTTTTCAAGAGGTATTTTTTCACTAATTGATATTATATTTTATCTTTCAGTTACCATTGTTTTTTTACTGCTTACAATTTTAATTCTGGAATCTAGAAGGTGGAGATAAATGAGTTTGAATAATGATAAAAGACCTTCAATGGAGTCAACTAGATTTAATTTTAAAAAATTTTTAATTGAAGTTAGAGAAAACATATCCTCGTTAAGACAAGGATTATTATTATCTTCAGTGTTTTCAATAATATTAGGATTTTTAGTTTGGATATTCTTTAGAGATTTATCAACTATAGGTCTTTGGATTATGCTTGCAGGATTCATATTTATGATTTTAATAGCAATATTATCTTTTAATAATATTTTTGTATTTATATTTGGAAGAAGAGGAAGGTATGGAATTAATACATCAATAATTTTCCTTACTTCGCTAGCTTTAATTATCTTAGTTAATTCTCTATTATTTTGGTTGTCAGGAAGGCCTGATTCTCCTGATTGGTTAAGAATTGATACTACTGCAACAAAACAATTTATTTTAGAAGACCAAGCAATAAAAGTTATAGGAAATCTTAATGAGGATGTAAAAATCACCGTTTTTATGGCTACTAATACTCCTGCTAAAGCTGCTAATTGGCGTTCAACAGAAGATCTATTATTAGAGTTTAAACGAAGATCTAAAAAAGTGAATTTTGAGTATGAAAAAGTTGATCCTGAACTAGATCCTAATTCTGCTGCAAAATATGGAGTAAATATATTTCCTTCTATTGTTGTCGAGGCTATAGATTCAAGAAGAACACAAATTATTCCTGGAAGAGATAGCACTATTTCAAATTCAGTTTTTTCAGAACAAGATATTATTACTGGACTTCTTATTGTTAACCAAATCAAACAAAAACAGGTGATATTTCTTACTGGACATGGTGAAAGAGATATTACTGACTTTAATGGTAATTCTTTAGGTATGGGGTTAGTTTATTCTGATTTATTAGCTCAAAATTATAAAGTTTTATCTGCGACTACTCAAGAATTAGGAATATTACTATCAGAAAATAATATTCCCGCTGTTTTAGTCATAGCTGGGGCACAATCAAATTTTTCTCTTCAAGAATCAGCTATAGTTTCTGAATATCTTTGGCAAGGTGGAACATTATTAATGATGATTGAACCTGAAGCAACTCCAGAGGGTATAAAAACATTTTTATATAAATATGGTGTTGCTGTTGGAGAAGGTACAGTTTTTGATATGGCTAGTTTTGTAGCACCAAAACCTAACTATTTACAAATAAAAAAAACAAATGGCCAATTACCTTTACATGAAATTACTAATGATTTTGATGTTATTTATTTACCAGGGTCAGCATTCTTAGGATCAACTATAAGTCCTGATACTGTTCCACAAACCGATAATGGGCAACCTTTTCTTACTCATATACCTTTAGCTTTTACAACATTAGAAAGTTGGGCTCAAAAAACTTCAAACTTAGATGACGAAAGATATGATTCAAGTACTGATATTTTAGGACCATTTCCAACTATATTAGCAGTAGAATCCATTTCAGAGCTTGGAAAATATCCCATAGAAAAGGAAGATGGGAGTTTGGCTCAAACCTCATTAGTAGTTATTGGAGATACTGATTTTGCATCAAATAAATATAGCGGTTCTGCTAAAAATAGTGACTTACTAATAAATAGCATTAACTGGCTTGCTAAAGATTATGAACTAATAACTATTAGACCGAGAACACAATCTTTTAGAGAACTAGTATTAACATCTAGTGAAAGAGATTTTATTAGATGGAGTGGTTGGCTATTAATGCCATCTCTAATAGGTATAGCAGGTTTAATAAGTTGGTGGCGAAGAAGATAAAATGAACTTAAGAATCTCTTTAATCTTAATAATTATTTTATCTTGGGTCTCTATTTTTGGAGTTCTTGTATATAAATCTGATATTGGGAAAGAAAAAGAAGAACAAGAAAGCTCTTACTTTTATAGAATTTCTTCAAAAGATATAACTAATATATCTATTACTCATGACTCAAAAACAATGAGTTGGCATGTTGAAGATAGTATTTGGTATTTTGATGAATTACAGGGTATTCCCGCTGATAGTTATAGATGGGGAGGTATAATTGATCTTCTAGCCGGTCCTCAGCTATATAGAACAATTTCAGAAAATATAGATAATAAATTTAATTATGGTTTAGAAAATCCACAAACTGAAATTTCATTATATTTAAAAAATGGTGATATAAGAATTCTATACATAGGTAATGAAACTCCTGATAAAGAAAATAATTATGCTTATTTAGAGGGAGTGGAAAAACTTGTTATGTTAGATGCTACTTGGAAAGGGGTCATTGCAAGATTAGTTCAAGATCCTCCATATCCAAAATGGATGTATAAATTTAATCCTGAAGAAGCTATAGAAATTGTTGTAATGAATAAAAGTGAAATTCATAAAGCCTACTCTAAATCAGATGGAGTGTGGAATGAATGTGAATTACCTATCACAACCACACCTTGTGAGGGTAATATTGAAACAGATGGTAATATGATTTCTAATTTCTTATCTGATTTTTCTAATATAGAAATTTTAAAAGCAGTGAAATTAAATTTAATGTTTTATGACGATTATCAAGAGTATGGTTTAGGCTTAGAAGCGCCATATATAGATATTAAAACTTTATCTAAAGATGAATTTGGTACAAATTTAATCTACAATACATCTATTAGCATAGGGGCACTTTCAGAAGATAATTCTGGATACTATGCAGTAGCAAAAGAAACAAAAGATGTCATACTTGTAGAAAAGTTATGGGCAGAAAAAATCCTCTCAATATTTAACTAAGTAGTTAAGTTTTTATAAAGCTCTGGAAGTCTAGCAGGAAGCATTGAAATATCTGATAAAACTTCGTAAGAAAAGTCATCCATCATTGTTTTTAAATAATCATGTCCAGACTTATCAACTGTAAGACAGAAAGGTGTTATACCTTGTTGTTTTGCCTCTATAAGAGCTTGTCTGGTATCATAAACTGCATATTCTTTTTCAACCCCTTCTCTTGAATAACCCCTATCTTGAGGCCTTCCATCGGTTATTAGAAAAATAAAACGTGACCTAGCTTCATGATTAGACAATTTATGGATTGTATGTCTTATAGCAGGGCCCATTCTAGTAGCATGTAAAGGTGCTACTCTATCTATTCTCCCAGAGATAGAATCAGAAAATTTTTCATCAAGATCTTTTATAGTATAAAATTCTACATTTTCTCTACCATAACCAGAAAAACCATATATTCCATAATCATCTCCTAATGTTTCTAGAGAATTGACCATTAGAACTATACCCTCTTTTTCTACATCAACTATTCTCTTATAGGATCTTCTGAGGCCTTCAGCTCTCCTAGAGCGCAACCATATCATATACTCAACAGGATCATCAGGTGCCCCCCAATCATCATTATTAGACTTAGTATTATCATCTATAGCTTCAGCTGTAGATGCGGACATATCAATTAATAAAGCAACAGCTACTGAACGTTCAGTGTTGTTTCTTCTCCAATAAATTTTTTCATCAGGTGTTACACCAGACCTTAAGTCTATTAATGCTTCAATTCCTGCATCTAAATCTGCTTCTTCACCATATTCTAATCTCTTTTGTTTCCTATATTGTTCAGGTACAAATAATTCAAATTGTTTTTTAATTTGATTAACTAAAGATGCATTTTGATTTAAAGTTTCTCTGTAAAAATTACCTTCACCGTCTGGTAATTTTTTTTCATGCAAAAGGCACCAATTTGGTTTATATTCTACATCTCTAAAGTCCCATTCAGGATATGTGTAAGTATCAGGTTCTTTAGCTTCAAGAGGGCCACCGTCTTCATCTACATGAGAAGGCTCTCCTCCAGAAAATGCAGAATTATCAAGATCTCTATTCTTAAGTTCTTTCATAAGATTTTCTAATAGTTCCTGATTTTCACTTGCATCTAGATCTTGAGACTCATCAGATTCTTTAGTTTCTAAATCAGGTGAATTTTGTACAAGTTCTTCAATTTGTTCTTGAGTTAATCCTTGGATCTCCTCACCTTCTCCTTGCATATCATCTCCACTAACTGAAAGCATTTCTGTTAATAATTGACCTAATTCTGGTTTAAAGTCTCCTTGGTATTGAACAGGTTCAGGAGAATTATATTCTTCACTTTCAGGGGGATTTATTTCATCTCCTTCATATGATTCAGATTCAGAATCGGATAATTCAGAATCACCAAAAAAATTAATCATTTCTGATAACAAATCTTCATTTTCATATTCATCTTCAGAATCTTCTTCTTGATCATCAAATTCTTCAGTATTTAAATCTTCAAGTTCTTCTTCAGGTACAATTTCTTTATTTTGAATTCTAGAAATTTTATCAAAAATTCTTAAAGTAGCTTCCATTGAATCTTCAACTGTAGAGTCTGGGTTTTTTATATATCCAAATAGCTTAAATATTTTTCTGATTTCTTTAATATTCTTTTTTCTAAATTTTAAGTTTTTATTTTGTCCTAAAGTAAATTTAATCAGGGATTCAACAATAGCTTCTCTTTCAGTTTTTTCATTTGCATTAGGTCTTGTTAATAGATGTTCATTTTGAACTTTCTTATAGGAACTAACTAAACCCTTATATTTTTTTAATATTTTTTGATCAACTCTGTAATTTTCAACTATGCCAAAGATATCATACGCCAATGCAGTATCAGTACTAAAAGGAAAAGATCTAAGTCTTTTGGCATAGCGAGTAGCAAATTCTTCTGTAGTTTCAGTATTATGAATTGAATCAATGTAATCAAATGCAGAATTATTAAAGGATGAGGGCCTTTTTGCATCGTCATATTTAAATGTTTCAAATTCTAATAATCCTTCTTGATGAGTTGCAATTACTTTGTAATAATCAAAGTTTTCACTTTTAGTTTGGTAACTGTTAACAATATTAGGTAAATAGATAGTTTTTCCATCTGATGTTGGTAATTCAGTTTGACTCCATCCAATATTCTTTTCTGTTAAATTACTAGCATTTGAAATTGAAACTTCATCACCTGACAAACCTGTGCAATAAAGCTTCATAAGATCTTTGATTCTAGACAATTCTACACTACTGGAAATTTTATCAATAAGATCATTAGATTCTTTGCTTTGCAACTTAAAAAATTGAGAAGCAGGAGAAGTATTTGTATCTTGATCAATTGCTAATCTTATACCTTGAGATTTCCATTGATCTAATTGGTCTATATCAAGATTATCTAATAATCGAGGTATATTATTTAAGAAATCTAGGGTTGCATATGGAACATTATTAACAATTTGTTGAATCATTTGTAGTACTTGATCTCTATCATCTTTGTTGACTAGATTAATACTTTTTACTATAAGTTTAAAAAATTCTGAGATTTTTATACCAGAAGTACCATATAATCTTCTAGACATATCAAATATCATTTTTATATTTGCATTTGGAAGTTTAGTAATTTGATCTTGTGTTATTTCATATGTTGGTTTGATATCTCTCCACTCTTTTTCAGTTATTAAAATGGAAAGGTGAATAAGATCATCAATTTCTAAAAAATTCATGTGATATATATTAATAGAACTTTCTATTATTTCTGATGCAAAATCATAAGACCTATTAGATAAAAGTTCAATAAAATCTAAAAATTTACAGTATTGATCAAATGATAATGTTTCTAAAATAATAGGTGTTGATTCAAACAATTTACAAGTCAGGTTAGTAGATTTCCAAGTTCCTTTATGTATTTTTGTAACTCTCGTTACCCAATCATCAATATATCTTGGTCTCAATCTAACCATTGTTTGAGGGCTAGACTTTAAAAAACTTTCAGCAATTTTTGTACTTTCTTTAGTCAGTTTCAATGCTGCGTTTGACCAACCTAAAAATTGACCTGAAGGCAAATATTGTTGAATTTGAACAGAAACTTGAAAATATGCTAATGAAGATTCCCAAGATCTTGGAGATTCCTTGGCAATATCTAAACCTAAATTTTCCCATTGATGTAAAATTTCTTCAGGAAGTTTTTTTTCTAATATTTCTCTTGATTCAACATAAGATTTAGAGACATTTTCAGGATATGCTTTTAATAGTCTCTTGATTTTTTCATAAGTACATTTTGAATTGTTTTCCATATTAAACCTAATCTATTAGTATTTTTGATAATTGAGCTATCATTCGAGCAGATGCACCCCAAATTAATTTATCCTCATAAGCATAAGCTTCTGAATCAATTCTTTTATCATTACTTGTAAAAGAAACATATCTATTGTTAATTTTTTCAATTAATTTAAAAAGTGGTATTTTTGCTATATCTTCAACTTCTTCTACATTCTTTTTTATAAAAGAATTTTTCTTTATTTCACCTACATATGGTTGAATTATCCATCCTGTACCTAATGTTGTAACGGGTTCTAATTCTCCCCACAAAGTAAAATCTTTTAGGGGTACTCCAATTTCTTCATTTGTCTCACGACTAGCAGTATCAGATAAATCTTTATCAATTTTTTCAGTTTTTCCACCCGGAAAAGCCCATTCTAAAGCATGTCGACCTTCATTGGCTCTTTTGATCATATAGATTGGAAAATCAGGATTATCTTTTTCAATTAATATACTTACTGCAGCAACCATAAAGTCTTTATTTTCTAATATTTTATTATCAGAAGTTCTGTTTTTAATCTTATTTTCTAAAATTTTATATTTTTCTAAACTCAAATTTTTTTACTCAAATATTGAAGAAACAATTTGATCAACAGTTTCCTGAATTTGCGCTTCATCAGTAATACCCCAAGTTAATGCAACTTGACATGCTCTTTTAGGTGCAATTCCTTGCTTTATTAATCTTCCTGCATAAATAAGAAGCCTTGTACTAGCACCTTCTTCTAACCCGTGTTCTCTAAGATTTCTTATTTTTTGCCCTAAAACTGCTAATTGATTTGAGATTCCTTCATCAATTTCAGCTTCATGTGCAATAATTTTTGTTTCTCTATCAATTCCAGGGAAATCAAATTCTATAGCAACAAATCTTTGTCTAGTTGAATGCTTTAAGTACTTAACTGCATTTTGATAGCCAGGATTATATGACACTACTAATAAAAATCCATCATCAGCTTGGATTACTTGACCTAATTTATCTATACTCAAACTTCGTCTATGATCAGTTAATGGATGGATAATAACCGTTGTGTCTTTTCTTGCTTCTACTACCTCATCAAGGTAACAAATCCCACCAGATTTAACAGCTCTAGTTAGAGGACCATCAATCCATCTAGTACCATTTGCATCTAACAAATATCTACCGACTAAGTCACTTGCAGTTAAATCTTCATGGCAGGCAACAGTAATTCAAGGAATATCTTTAGCTTTGTTTTTGTTATTATTAATTTTCCAAGACATATATTCAACAAATCTTGTTTTACCTGTTCCTGTAGGCCCTTTGAGCAATATAGGAACTCTTTCATTGTAGGCAGCCTGAAATACTTCTACTTCATCAGAAGTAGGCATAAAAAATGGCTCCTTATCAATTATATAGTCTTCTGCGTTTAATTCTTTATAACTTTGAGTAGCCATGGATTAGTCTCCAAATTATCGTGTTTTAAATAAAAAGCTAAAACAAATATAAACTCTTTCTTCTTTTCATTCAATTCATATGATAGAAAAATAAGAGAAATAATTTATAAATTGTATGAATTTTAAAAATATCCCTAGCGTTAATGAAATTTTATTATCTAATGAAATTTCTATATTAAAAATCAAAAGAAATATTTTAAAAAAAATAATTAATAATAATCTTGAAACTTTTAGAGAAGATCACAGTAAAAGATCTTCTAATTCTAAAGCAGAAGTAAAAAATATTATTATAAAAAAAATATTATCTAATATTCATGATTATAAGCAAAATGAACTAACGGCAGTTATTAATGGCACAGGAGTTATACTCCATACAAATTTAGGAAGAGCTCCTATAAATCAAACTACTTCAAGTAAAATAGCAGAAAATTTAAGTAACTATATTGATTTAGAAATAGATATCAAATCTAAAAAAAGAAATTCTAGAATAAATAATATTTCAAAATTACTAACACTAATTACAGGGGCTGAGGATGCTACTGTTTTTAATAATAATGCTTTGGCTCTAATTATTTGTTTAGGGTCTTTAGGTAAGAACAAAGAAATTTTAGTATCAAGATCTGAATCTGTAGAAATTGGTGGTGGGTTTAGAATTCCTGAAATAATTAAAATGTCAGGCTTAAAAATAATTGATGTAGGTACAACTAATAAAACTTATATTGATGATTATGAAGAGAATATAACTAGTAAAACAGCTGGAATTCTAAAAGTACATAAATCAAATTATAAAATTAAAGGATTTACATCTGAAGTTTCTATAAGAGAGCTAAAATTATTAGGAAACAAGGTAAATATACCTGTAATTCACGATCTAGGCTCTGGAAGCTTAATTGATACTACAGAAATGGGATTACCATATGAACCTACTGTAATTGATAGCGTTAAAGATGGAGCAAATATAAGATTATTTTCAGGAGATAAATTACTTGGAGGCCCTCAGGCAGGAATAGTAATTGGAGATAAAAAGTATCTAGAAAAAATAAATAAATACCCTATGGCAAGAGCTGCAAGAATTGATAAATTAAATCTAAATATTTTAAATGAAACCTTAAATACATATTTGTATGAAGATCTAGATGAAAAAATTCCTGTCTGGAACTTAATAAAAACAGATCAAAAGAATTTATTATTAAGAGCAGAGAGAATTTTAGAAAATATCCCAAATAAATATTTTAAAATAGGTAAAAATATTAAATCTACCATTGGTGGAGGTACTTTCCCTGAGACATTCATAGATAGTATTGGGATTATTATGATAGATGAAAAAATATTAAATAAATTTGAAAAATATTTATTATCATTAGAAAAACCTATTATTGGTCGTTTAGAAAAAAATACTCTAATGTTAGATTTAAGGACTATTTTCCCAGAATATGATAATTATTTAATAACTAGTATTAATAGTTATTTTGTATGACACTTTTTGAACACAACATAAGAAAAGAATTACTTTCTAATTCACCTTTATCATCAAAGATGAGACCAAAAATTCTAGATGAATTTATTGGTCAAGAACATATTTTAGGTAAAGATAAAATCCTAAGAAATCTAATTGAGAACAATATGATTCCCTCAATGATTCTTTGGGGACCTCCAGGTACTGGTAAAACTACACTTGCTAAATTAATTGCTGAACAGTCCAATATGAATTTTAAAGCTCTGTCGGCTGTATCATCTGGTCTAGCTGACATAAGAAAAATTTCTGATGAAATAATAAATAACAGGACTATAGATAATAATAAAACTATTTTATTTTTAGATGAAATTCATAGATTTTATAAAAGTCAGCAAGATTCACTTTTACCTCTAGTAGAAGAAGGAATTATAATTCTTATAGGTGCAACAACAGAAAACCCAGGATTTTCTATTATAAATCCCTTACTTTCAAGAGTTAAAGTTTTTAAATTTGAGTCTCATACTAATAATTCAATTAATAAAATTATAAAAAAAATACTTGAAAATAAAGAATTATATTTAAATTATAAAAATACAAAAATTGAAAAAAAAGTAGTAGATACTTTAATATCAGGATGTAATCGAGATGCAAGAAAAGCTATCGATACACTTGAAATATCTGTAATTTCAACAAAAGAAAAGAATGGGGAAAAACTAATATCCAAAGAAATAATTCAAGAATTACTAGAAAATAATTCAGTTTACGATAAAAAAAGTGATCACCATTATAATAATATTTCAGCTTTTATAAAATCTATAAGAGGATCTGACCCTAACGCTGCAATTTACTATTTAGCAAGAATGCTTAAAAATGGAGAAGATCCTACATTTATTGCTAGAAGATTAATAATAAGTGCTTCTGAGGATATTGGACTTGCCAATCCGAATGCGATGATTATTGCAAATGCAACTTATGATTCAGTGAGCAAAATAGGTATGCCAGAAGGTAGAATACCGCTTGCTAATACAACGATTTATATGTCTTTATCAGAAAAAAGTAATTCTTCCTATTTAGCTATAAATTCTGCATAGAAGGAATTAGATTCTAAGCCTATTACTGAAATTCCAATTCATTTAATTAATGCAGAAAATAAAATTGATAAAGAATTTGGAATGGGTGAAGGCTACACTTATGACCATAATGCTAAGTCAGCTTTTATAAAAAAAGATAATTTCCCAAAAAAAATTAAAAATAGAAACTTTTATGAACCAAAAGAATTAGGAATAGAAAAAAAGCTAAAAGAAAGATTTGAAACCTTGTGGTTAGAATAAATAATTATAAATTTATATGAATATTTTAAGCTGAAATACTATTCATAACTGCTGACATAGATTCTATGGTTTTATCAATATCTTTTGAATCAATCCCATAATGAGAAACCATTCTTAGTTCAGTATATGAACCATTTATTAATATACCTAAATCTTTTAGTTTTTCTGAAACTTCAAATCCTTTATTCTGAGGGACTCTAAATTTTACAAGATTTGTATGTATATTATCAGGATTAATTACAATTTTAGAAATTTCAGATAATCCAACTGCAAGCTTTTTTGCATTGTCATGATCTTCAGCCAATCTTTCGATCATAGAGTCTAGAGCTACTATTCCACAAGATGCTAAAACTCCAACCTGTCTCATAGCAGAACCTAACAATTTTCTAATTCGTCTAGCTTCAGCTATTTGATTGTTATCACCCACAATAATACTTCCTACTGGACAAGAAAGTCCTTTTGACAGACAAAATGTTACAGAATCAACATGCTCAGTAAGATCTTTAACTGATGTTCCTAAAGCAATAGATGCATTAAATATTCTCGCACCATCAACATGAACTCTTAATCCACTTTTCTTTGCAGCTAGTGCCATTTTATCTGATGATTCTTTATTTATTGGCATCCCACTAATACCACCATGAGAGTTTTCAAAAGCAAATAATTTAGTATTTGGTTTATGGTAATCATCAGGCTTGACAGCTTCTGTTATTTTTTCTTCATCAATTGTTCCATCTGTATTTGTTTTTAGAGGATACATTACTACGCCTCCTAAAACTGACACTCCACCTGCCTCCGAAGAAAAAATATGGCATATATCACCTAATAAAATTTCATCACCTCTTCCTGCTTGAGATAATACTGAAATTAGATTTCCTTGAGTTCCTGATGAAACAAATATTGCATCTTCTTTTCCAAACAAATCAGCAGCTTTTTCTTCTAAAGCATTTACGGTAGGATCATCTCCATAAACATAATCACCTACATCGGCATTTGCCATAGCTTTTCTCATATCAGGGGAAGGTTTAGTAACTGTGTCAGATCTTAAATCAATTTGCATTTTTTTTCCTACTTCATTATTTGATTTATAAGTATAATAATATATATGAAAAATTATAACTCAATTTGGAATAAATTAATTACCTCTTGGTTATTTAAAGACAAAATATTTTTTACAATTGTCCCATTAGTTTTTATTTTAGATCAAATAACTAAATATTTAGTTTATTCAAACATGTACTTAGGTGAATCTATACCTGCAGATACGTTTATTAAGATAACTTATGCTAGAAACACTGGAGCAGCATTTAGTTTGTTTACATCTTATGGAAATTTACTTTTATACCTATCTATTATGGTTGCTGTATTTTTTACAATTTACTTTATTTTTATTGAAAAACCCAAATTAATAATGAGGATATTTATTTCTTTAGTAGTGGCAGGGGCTCTTGGAAATATTGTTGATAGAATAAGATTTGGATATGTAAATGATTTAATTGATGTGGGTTTTTGGCCAATTTTTAATATTGCAGACTCTTCAATATCTATAGCTATAACTCTTTATATTTTAGATGTTTTGTTATTTAGTAGAAAAAAATAATCATGAATATTGAAATTACTACATCAAATAATGGCAGGCTAGATAAACTAATAGCTGAAAATACTAATCTATCTAGAGAAAATATCACAAAATTAATAAATAGTAATAAATGCATTGTAAACGGTATTATTGCAAAAAAAAAATCACAATTTATTTCTACTGACACAAAAATAATTTTACAATTACCAAATAAAAAAAATTGTAAGTCAAAAATTAATTTAGATTATGTATATGTCGATGAAGATATTATGATTATTAATAAACCCAAAAATATAATCACTCATGGTTTAAACAATAATCATTTTGGAACAATAAATGGATCTATTATTGATGATTATCCAGAAATAAAAAATGTTGGTGATCCAGAACGTCCAGGTATTGTACATAGGTTAGATAAAGGAACAACTGGTTTAATGATTTTTTCTAGAAATCAAAAATCATACGAAAAATTAAAAAATATGATTTTAAATAGAGAAATTAATAGAAATTACACAGCCTTAATTCACGGAATTCCAAAAAGAAAAGAAGCAATTATAAACGCTCCAATATCTAGGGATCCTAAAGATCCTTTAAAGAGGAAGGTTTTATCAGGTGGTAAAGAATCCAAAACTCTATATAAAACTATTAAAAGTTACTCAGAAAACACATTAGTTGATATCAAATTATATACAGGAAGAACTCATCAAATAAGGGTTCATTTTGAAGAATTAGGCCATCCAATTGTAGGAGATAAGGTTTATAGTAATAAAAACAGTTCTTTAGATCGACCATTTTTACATAGCTCGAATCTAGAATTTTTACATCCGATAAAAAAAAATAAAGTAAAATTTTCTTCTAAATTACCAAAAGATTTATTAGAATATTTACAACAAATAAATAATGAATAATACAGATAAAATAAGAGTAAGGTTTGCACCAAGTCCTACAGGTAATCTTCATATTGGAGGTGTTAGAACAGCAATTTTCAATTGGTTATTTGCTAAAGCCAATAATGGTACATTTATACTTAGAATTGAAGATACCGACCAAAATAGATACGATAAAGATTCTGAAGATTCTATAATATCTAGCCTTAACTGGTTAGGTATAAAATGGGATGAAGGACCTATAAGACAATCTGAAAAACAAGAAGATTATATAAAAGTTGCAAAAGAATTAATAGATGCTGGATGGGCATATTATGACGATACTACTTCTGAAGAACTTGAAGAATTAAGAAAACAACAAATTAGAGAGAAAAGACCCCCAAGATACGATAATAGAGGCAGATATAAAGAAATTACTCATGAACAATATAATGCTAACAATTCCACTTTAAATCCTATAGTCATAAGATTTAAAGTTCCTGATTCTGGAGCTAAACCATTTTATGATGAAATCAGAGGAAATGTTTCTTTTGATCTAAAAGAAATAGATGATTTTGTGATTTTAAAATCAGATGGTATGCCTACTTATCATTTAGCTCACGTTGTAGATGATCATGAAATGAAAATTTCTCACATCATAAGAGGAGAAGAATGGATATCTAGTACTCCTAGGCATGTATTAATTCATGATGCATTAGATTGGAATCTACCTAAATATGTTCATGTCCCTCTTATTCTAGGAAAAGATAAATCGAAGTTATCAAAAAGACATGGAGCTGAGTCTGCTCTTGAATATAAAGAAAAAGGATACTTGCCTGAAGCTTTATTAAATTTTTTAGCGTTATTAGGTTGGTCTCCGGGTGACAACAAAGAAATAATGAATTTATCAGAAATTATTGAAAAATTTACTATAAAAAGAATTTTAGGTCATCCTGCTGTTTTTGATCCAGAAAAACTTGAATGGATGAATGGTTCTTATATTAGAAATTTAAATGATGAAGAGTTATCAAAATATATTCTAAATGAAATTAATAAAGATATTAAATCAGGAGGACTTTTAAGTGATAGTGTTGATTCTAATATATTAATTTCAAAAATTTCATCCATAACTCCTTTAATAAAGGAAAGATTAAAAACTTTTTCAGAATCAAGTTACCTTGTAGAATATTTTTTTTATGACAACTTTAAGATAGAAAAAGAAAAATTATTACCGAAAAAAGTTGAATCTTTTCAAATCATTGAAGGATTAAAAAAATTAATCGAATTAATTATTAAAATTGAAGAATTTGAACCTGAAAATTTAGAAGTTCAATTTAGAAAACTTGCTGAAGATCTCAATCTTAAAGCAGGTCAACTTTTTTTCCCTATTAGAATTGCTTTAACAGGAAGAAAAGAATCCCCTCCTTTATTTGACACTATGAAGGTTATTGGTAGAGAAAGTTCAATTAAGAGACTTGATAATGCAATAAACATTCTTAATTAACTAAACAAAATTTATTTAAATATATTAGAATAAACAAATACAAATAATCAATTACAGGAATTATGGTACATATTAGAATAAAAGATGATGAAAGTTTTGAGGCTTTACTTAGAAGATTCTCAAAAAAAGTTCAGCAAGAATCAATTGTTTCTGAAGCAAGAAGAAGACAAAATTTTGAATCACCTACTTCTTTGAAAAAGAAAAAAATAGCTAATAAAAAAAGAAAAAGTTATCGTTCAACTTTAAAAAATCAATAAAAAGTCATAAAACTTCTTTAATTTTGCATTATTATATATTTGATTTGAAATTTAAATTTACTAGCAAATAAAAAATCCATTGAAAATAGGTATAGTAGTATTTCCCGGAACTTGGAGTGAATCTGACACACATTACGCAACTAATGATGTTTTGGGGATAAATTCAGAATATATTTGGCATAAAGATCAAAGCCTCAATAATACAGATATAATCATACTTCCTGGTGGTTTTTCGTATGGAGATTACTTACGTACAGGAGCTATAGCAAGTTTCTCTCCCATTATGAAAAAAATTATTACATTTGCTAACTCAGGTGGAGTTGTAATAGGAATATGTAATGGATTTCAAATACTTTGTGAATCTAATTTATTACCTGGAGTATTAATGAGGAATAATAGTTTGTCATTTGTTTGTGAAAATTCTTATCTTAAAGTAAATAATGATTCATTATTTACGAATCAATATAATCAAAACGAAATAATTAGAATACCGATATCTCATGGAGAAGGTAATTTTCAGGCTGACAAAAAAATCATAGATGAAATAGAAGAACAAAATAGGGTGATATTTAGATATTCTTCAAAAACAGGAGAAACTAATCTAGATCATAACCCAAATGGTTCGATAAATAATATTGCAGGAATAACTAATAAACAAGGTAATGTTCTTGGGCTAATGCCTCATCCTGAAAAAGCCTGTGAACAACTTATTGGTAGTGATGATGGACTAGGTATTTTTAAATCTATAATGACTAACTCTATAAAAAAATGATAAATGAAGAAACATTAAAAGAATTAGCCCTTAGTAAATCAGAATATAAACTTATAGTTGAAAGATTAGGTAGAGAACCTAATGACCTCGAATTAGGGCTATTTGGAGCACTTTGGAGTGAGCATTGTGGATATAAACATACAAAAAAATTATTAAGATCAATAAAGTCTACTGCAAAGAATACCTTAACTGAAGCTGGTGCAGAAAATGCAGGAGCAATAAACATAGGCTCAAACAAAGCAATAGTTATGAAAATAGAGTCTCATAACCATCCTAGTGCAGTAGAACCGTATGAAGGAGCTGCCACCGGAGTAGGAGGGATAGTCAGAGATATATTTGCTATGGGAGCAAGACCAATAGCCCTACTGAACTCTTTAAGGTTTAGTAACTTAGAATCAAGTAGAAATATACAAATTGCCAAAGGAGTAGTTGAAGGAATTTCTGGATACGGCAATTGTTTAGGTATTCCAAATATTGGTGGTGAATGTTTTTTTGATGAGTCATATGAAAGTAATCCTTTGGTGAATGCTATGTGTGTGGGGATTGTAGATAATGATAGAATCTTGAGTGCAAAAGCAGAAAAGCCTGGAGATTTACTAATAATTATTGGAGCGGAAACAGGTAGAGATGGCATACATGGTGCATCTGGATTAGCCTCACAAAATTTTGAAGAAACTATAGAGTTAAGATCAGCAGTACAGGTAGGAAATCCATTTTTAGAAAAACTATTAATTGAAGCATGTCTAGAAATTTCTAGTTTGAAAGAATTAGTTGGGATGCAAGATTGTGGAGCCGCAGGAATAACTAGTGCTGCAATTGAAATGGCAGAAAGATCAAATATAGGGTTAGAGATAGATGTTTCAAAAGTCCCTGTGAGAGAAAGTTCCATGACACCTTATGAAATAATGCTTTCAGAATCTCAAGAGAGAATGTTAATTGCAGTAAAAGAAAATGAATATAAAAATATTTTTGATATTTTAGAAAAATGGGATTTAAAATGTTCCATAATTGGAAAGTTTATAGATGGAAATGATGTGTTAATTTTAAATGATAATGAACTCATTTCAAGAACTTCTATTGATGCACTTACTTCACCTCCAGAATATGACTTAAGTAAAATTTCTAAATCTTATAAAAATAATAAATCTAAATTATCTATTAAAAACAAATATGATTCATTTAATATAGAAACTATTTCCTCTCATTTAGAAAGTATTTTTAGCTCAAATAATATAGTTTCAAAAAAAAGTATATATAAAAAATATGATCATCACGTTCAGACTAATACAGTTCTAGAACCCGGATCAGATTCAGCTATTATTAGGATTAAAAATACAGATAAATTTCTTCTTTTTTCATGTGATGGAAACTCTAGATTTTCATTAATTGATCCCAAAATTGGAGCAGAAATAAATATTGCAGAATCTTGCAGAAATATATCAGCTTTAGGTGGTGAACCAATTGCATTAACAGACGGATTAAATTTTGGCGACCCAAGCAAACCAAAAGGAGCATTTCAACTAATTGAAACATTTAAAGGTTTTAATACAGCATGCGATATTTTTAATATTCCTATAATAAGTGGAAATGCAAGCTTATTTAATGAAGGGCATAATACATCAATAAATCCTACACCTATTATTGGTGCAATGGGAATTATGAATAATAAAACTAAAATTATAAATAAAAACTTCATAAAACCCGGACATAAAATAGGAGTATTAGGCAATTTTTGGGGTACCAATAAAGGTTTATCAGGAAGCGAATTTCAAACTTTTTTTGAAAACGAAATTTCTGGAGATATTTCAATTGATTTAGAGTTTGAAAAAAAATTACAATCTTCAATAAGAAATTTGGTTAGATCAGGCTTAATTGAATCTTCGCATGACATATCTTTAGGTGGATTAATAGTGGCTCTTGTACTATCAATTGAAAAAAATCAACTTGGAGTAGAAATAGAAAAATCTGTACCAGATAATTGGGCAGGAGCACTATTTGGTGAAGATCAATCTAGGGTTATTTTTTCATATGATGAGAAAAATTTTAATGAAATAAAAAGTGTATTAAATGATATAAAATGGGAACAAATTGGTACTGTTACTGAAAAAAATATCTATTTTGAAAACATTTACTTTGAAAGTGAAGAGCTGTTTTTAAGATATAATAAAGGTTTTAGTACTGATCTTTAAAAGTTATAAAATGCCAACATACGAATTTAAAAATAAAAAAACAGGTGAAATTGAAGAATATTTATTGTCTTTTAGCAAAGTAGATAAATTTAAAGAAGACAATCCTCATTTAGAAAGAGTCTGGACAGACACTCCTAGTGTAATTTATAAAGGAAGTGGATTTTATTCAACTGACTATAAACAAACACCAAAAAGTAAGACAAGTAGTAAAAAAGAAGATAATAAAAATAAAGATAAATCTTCTGAAAAGAAATCTTCTAAAGAAAATAATAGTCAACAAAAATCTAATTGAGAGCTTTAATACAAAGAGTTTCAGAAGCTTCTGTCGAAGTAGAAAAAGAAGTTGTTGGAAGCATTAAAGAAGGTCTTGTTGTATTGCTTGGAATAACCCACAAAGATTATGAAAAAGATTCTGAATTTATAATAAATAAAATTGTAAATTTAAGGATTTTTGGAAATGAATCCAACGATAATTTTGAGAAATCAATTTTAGAAACAAAAGGGCAAATACTTTTAATTTCTCAATTTACTTTATACGCAGAAACAAAAAAAGGAAGAAGACCAAGTTTCACTGAATCTGCTAAGTCTGAGGTAGCTGAAAAAATTTATAATAATTTTATAGAAAAAATTACAAAACAAAACTTAAACATTCAAACAGGGATATTTGGAGCTAAAATGAAAGTAAATATAGTTAATGAAGGTCCTGTAACTATGATGCTAGATTCTAATATTTAGAATTTCAAAGATAAATCCAAAGCGATTGCTGAATGTGTAATTTTTCCGATAGATACTATATCTATACCAGAAATTAAATTTAGATTTTTTAACCGTTTTTTATCAACATTACCTGAAACTTCAACAAGTTTTTTCCCATTTATTCTTTTTATACTTTCAATGATTTCTGAGTCATTCATATTATCTAGCATAATAATGTCAACATTTGTATTAATTACTTGTTCTAATAAATTTAAATTATCAACTTCAATTTCAATCTTAATAGTGTGAGGAGCATTTCTTCTAGATCGATTAATTAATTCTTTTATAGAAAGACCTTGAGTTTTAGCCGCTACGATATGATTATCTTTTATTAGTACTCCATCACCTAAGTTTCTTCTATGGTTATACCCACCTCCACACTTAACAGAATACTTATCAAGATTTCTCCAACCTGGAATAGTTTTTCTAGTATCAGTAATGGCTATTTTATCTGCAATATCAACATATTCTTTCGTCAATGAAGCAACACCTGACATTCTTTGTAGAAAATTTAGAGCAATTCGTTCCCCTGATAAAATTGAATTTTTCTCACCTTGAATTTCTGCTATTATTGTCATGTTATTTAAAAGACTACCATCAGAAATTTTTTCATTATAAACTATATTTTTATCAATTTTATTAAAAACCTTTTTAGCAACACTTGTGCCACATAGTATTCCTTTTGATTTGGAAATTATAGAACATTTAATATTTTCAGTATTTAATTTAATAGATTCAGTAGTAATATCACCTAATGATAAATCCTCATATATAGCAATATCAATTATTCTATCTAAATCTGGGATTTGAGTATTAATATTTTTTAACCTTTATTTGTTAGGTAAATCAAGCATTCTTTGAAGACTTAATTTAGAATATTTTTGAACTTCATCCTCAACCTGAATTTGATTGATTACGTATCCCGCAACAAGTCCTTCAAGGACCCATAATAAATAAGCAGGGTGGACTCTATACATAGTAGAACAGGGACATATCATCTCATCTAAACAAAATACATTTTTATCTTTATAGGTATGAGCTAATCTTTTAACTAAGTTTATTTCTGTTCCAATAGCCCAACTTGAGCCAGCAGGAGCATTATGTACCATATTTTTTATATACTCCGTTGATCCAACATAATCTGCTTCACTTACGACTTCATTAGTACATTCCGGATGAACTAGTATATTAACGTCAGGGTAATCTTTTTTTGCTTTATTAATCTGTTCTACTGAAAATCTAGTATGTACAGAACAGTGACCTTTCCATAATATAATTTTTGTATTTTCAAGTTCTTCTTTTGTCAAACCTCCATTAGGTTTATATGGATCCCAAATCACCATTTCTGATTTATCAATACCATAATTTACTGCTGTATTTCTTCCTAGATGTTGGTCTGGAATAAATAATATTCTTTCTCCTCTTTGATATGCCCACTCAAAAGCTTGATTAGCATTTGAAGAAGTACAAACAATTCCATTATTTTCTCCACATAAAGATTTTATGCTTGCTGCACTATTCATATACGTAACTGGGATTACAGATTTTTTTGAAGATTTAGATGGTAGCATATCATTTATTTGCTTCCAACTTCTGATTACGTCATTTGATGAAGCCATATCTGCCATTGAGCAGCCTGCAGCCATGTTAGGTAATATTACTTTTTGTTTAGAAGACGACAAAATTTCTGCAGTTTCTGCCATAAAATGAACACCACAGAAAACAATTATCTCAGCATCTTTAGTTTCAGACGCTAACTTAGATAATAAATAAGAGTCTCCTTGTAGATCAGAAAATTCAATCACATCTTCTCGTTGATAATGATGTCCTAGAATTATCACCTTTTCACCTAAAGATTTCTTTATTTCTTTTATAGAAGTCTTTATTTCTTCAGGTGATAGTTTTAGATATCTAGTAGGAATCTTTTGCCATCTGACACCAGATTTAAACTCTTCTTCAAGAGTTTTAGTTCTGAAATTAGATCCATCCTGACAGAAAGCTGATTGTTCTAATTCAGTTATAGGAATATTTAGTTTATTTTGATATTTAATTACCATTTTTTTTATTTCTCCTACACTAAATATAGAAAAAATTTAATAACCAATTGTATCTATTATTTTTTTAAAATCAAACCTTTTAATTAAGTTTATATAATTTTTTAAAGTTTTGCTCCAGTAAGTGACCATCCTGATACATCAATTATCTTAGTTTTTACCATTTTACCAATATAAGATTCATCATAATTTTGTAAATATACTAACTTATCCCCTTCACTCCTACCATAAATTTTATTTCTGATTGTTCCTTCAACAAGAACGTCATAGTCTTTTGATAAAAACTTTTTATTAAGTTCTAGTTGAATTTTTTCCTGTAATTCATTTACAGTATTTAATCTTCTTCTTTTTTCTTGCTTAGGTATATCATCTTCAATTTTTCTAAAAGCAAATGTTCCTTTTCTTTCTGAATAAGCAGCAACATGAACTTTATCAAATTTAACTTTATTTAATATATCCATAGAATCAGCAAAATCTTTTTCTGTTTCACCAGGAAATCCCACTATTAAATCTGTTGTTAATGTTGTATCAGGAACCAAATTTCTAATTTGATCTACTTTTCTTAAGAATTGATCTCTTGTATAACCTCTCCTCATATTAGCCAATATTCTATTTGATCCAGCTTGAAAAGGTAGATTTATAAATTTACAAACTTTTGGTAAATCTCTTATAGTTTCGATGAGTTTTAGAGACATATCATTTGGATGAGAGGTGAGAAAACGAATTCTCAATAGTTTCTTTATTTCATGTATTGCATACATCAAATCAGACAAATCTTTTTTTGGCATTAAATCATGGCCATAAGAATCTACATTTTGACCCAAAAGAGTTACTTCTAAAGCTCCATTTTCGGATAATTTTGTAACTTCATTAACTACTTGATCTATTGGTTTACTAGTTTCTCGTCCTCTTCTATAAGGTATAACACAAAAAGTACAAAATTTATCACATCCTTGAACTATAGGTACAAATTCAGCAAAGTTTGATTTATCAGGAATTAGATTTTCTAAGCATCCATCAGAAGAAAGTTCTAAGTAATCTGCAATATTTTCAATAATTAGTGATGTATCCTGTGGTTTAGCCCATAAATCTACATCAGGAAATCTTTGTTTAAGTTCTTTAACAGTAGATTCAACCATACATCCTGTGACACAAATAAATGTGTTGTTTTTCTTTTTATGTTTTGATAATTTACCCAAAAGGCCAGTAGCTTTATCTTCTGCTGACTGCCTAACTACACAAGTATTAAGGACAACTATACCTGCATTATTAATATCTTTTTCTTCATTTAGACCTAGTTTTTTCAAACCAACGTCAACTCTTTGCGAATCAGCAATATTCATTTGGCAACCAACAGTCCAAACATGGAAGGTATCTAACTTTTTAACTTTTGTAGTCATAATAATTTTTCAAATATTTCATTTAATATTATATATGGCGGGGAGAGCGGGATTCGAACCCGCGTGGGGCAAAGCCCCTCCCACTTAGCAGGCGGGTGCACTAGGCCTCTATGCGATCTCCCCTATTAGAATATAATAAATAAAGCTATTACAATAAAACTAAATTATACTAGTAAGTGTATCAAAATATAATTCACTAAAATGGTAAAAATAAGAATTAAATTTTTTGCAAAAATTAAAGAAGATATAGGGCATAGTAAAATCACTTTGTGCTTAAAAAAGCCTCAAAAAGTAGAAGAAATTATTAAAATTATTTCTAAGGATTTTGGGGTTGAAATTTTAGATAGAAAAAATTATATGTATGCTAAAAATTTAGAATATTGTTCTATGCAAACTATTCTAGAAAATAACGATGAATTAGCTATAATTCCACCTGTGAGCGGAGGACAACAAGATCATAATATTGATGATAAATTTCAAATTGAAATCACAAGCAAAGAATTAAAAGCCAAAAACTATATAAATGATAATTTCTCAGCAGAAAATGGGTCTGAAGTAATCTTTTTTGGAATAACTAGAGATCATAATTTAGGAAAAAAAGTAAGTAAATTATTTTATGAATCCTATAAAGAAATGGCCGAAATAGAAATAAAAAAAATAATAGATAATATAAGATCAAAATGGGAAATTAATACTTTAAAAATTATTCATAGGATTGGAATTGTTTTACCTTCTGAATTAAGTATGATCTTAGTAATTAGTTCATCACATAGAAAAGAGTCCTATGAAGCATCTCAGTTTTTTGTTGATCAACTAAAAAAAACTGTTCCTATTTGGAAAAAAGAATTTTTTGAAGACGGTACAGTGTGGATAAATGATAAGATAGTAGAGTAAAATTTTAAAATACAATTATTTAAATAATTTTAAATACAAAATAATTTTAATAGCTAAGGTAAATAATAAATGGTAAGAATTAGATTAAGAAGAATGGGAAGTAAAGGGAAACCTTTTTATAGAATAATAGTTGCTGATCAAAGAGCTCCAAGAAACGGTAAATATTTGGATTTAATCGGAACTTATGATCCACTTCAAGACCCACCGGAAATTTCTATAGACGAAGAAAAAATTACTAAATGGATTGGCAATGGAGCACAGCCTTCAGAATCTGTTTCAAGTTTATTAAAAACAAAAGGAATTAACGTAAAAGAGAAAGCTAATGGCAAAAACTAAAGATCCAACTAATCCAGAGGAGCTAGTAAAATACATAACTAGTTGCTTAGTTGAACATTCAGACAAAATAGAAATAGAAACTGTTGAAGAAGAAAATAAAACAATATTAAAACTTACTGTTGATGATAGTGATAAAGGTAAAATCATAGGCAAAAACGGTAAAATTGCTAAATCAATCAGAAATGTTTTAAAGCTAGCATCTACTAAAGGTGATAGTAAATATATTTTAGAAATTATTTAATATGTCTGGTCATTCTAAATGGAGCACAATAAAGCATAAAAAGGGTATTTTAGATGCCAAAAAAGGTGTCTTATTTACTAAATTATCCCGAGAAATAACTGTGGCAGCAAAATCTGGTGATACTGATCCTGAACTAAATTTTAGATTAAGGTTAGCAATTGATAATGCCAAAACTCAGAATATGCCAAAAGATAACATCGAAAGAGCTGTAGCAAAAGGAGCTGGTACATCAGAGTCAGGTGATTCTTTTGAAGAAATAACATATGAAGGTATAGGTCCAGGTGGAATAGGAATAATAATTCAAACATTAACAGATAATAAAAATAGGTCTGCAGCTAGCGTTAGATCAACTATTACAAGAGCTGGAGGAACATTCGCTTCAACTGGAGCAGTTTCTTGGAACTTTGAGCAAAAAGGGCAAATAGTTATTAATATCGAAGAAGGTGATCCTGAAATGATTGCCCTAGAAAGTATTGATGAGGGAGCAGAAGATTTTGATGTATTTGATAATACAGTAGAAATAACTTGTGCATTTACAGATTTATCATCTATTCAAAAAAAAATTTCAGAAAATGAATCTGTTGTAATTGAAAAAGCAGAATTCGCTTTAGTTCCAAACACTACAGTTTCACTAAATAAAAACCAATCAAGTCAAACTTTAAAACTACTCGATGATCTTGAGGATCTAGATGATGTACAAAAGGTTTTTACCAATGCAGAATTTAACGAAGAAGCATTAACATCATATGCTGAAAAATAATGAAAAAATCAATTAGAGTAGAAAATCTTTCAAAAAATTATGGTGGATTCAAAGCTCTTAGTAATATAAATTTTTCTGTCGATAAGGGTACCATACATGGTTTATTAGGTGAAAACGGTGCGGGTAAAACTACAGCTATGAGATGTTTATTAGGGCTTAGTTATTCAGACTCAGGAAATATGTTTATTGAGGAAATAGAAGTCTCTAAGAATAATTTTAAACTAAGAAAAAATGTTTCTTATCTTGCAGGAGATTTTAGACCTTATGAAAATATAAAACCAATAGAATATTTTAAATATATTTTAAAGTTAGAAAATAATTCTTCAGAAAAATATTATGAACTTGCAGAAAGATTCAAATTAAACTTAAATAAAAAAATAAAAGAATTATCTAAAGGTAATAAACAAAAAGTAGGGATAGTCCAAGCTTTTATGAGAGAATCTAATTTGTTAATTTTAGATGAACCAACTAGTGGATTAGATCCAAATTATCAAAGAGTTTTCAGAGAATTAATAAATGAGGAAAAAGAATTAGGTAATACTATACTGTTGTCTTCTCATGATTTATTAGAAATTTCTAATTGTTGTGATTTCATAACTGTTATCAAAGAAGGTAAAGTTATATCTTCTCAGAGTAAGAGAGATTTGATTGAAAAAACTATTAAAAAAGTGTCGATTAATTTTTTATCTAAACCTTCAGAAAGTGAAATCAATAAAATAAAATGTATTAATAATTTTGAAGTCGAAGAAAATGAAATTAAATTTTATATATCAGGCGACATAAATGAATTTATAAAATTTATTTCTAATTTTTCTATTAAAGAGATAGAAACTGAATCTTCAAATCTAAGTGAAACTTTATTGGAATACTTTTAATGATTATTTTAAATAACTCAATAATTCATAATAGAAAAAAAATATTAGTCTTTAGTTTTGGAGCAATTTTTTATACTATATTTTTGTTATACATATGGACTCTCATGTCGGACTCTTTTTCTCAATTATTAGATTTATTTCCCAAACAAATTAAAACTATTGCAGGTTTTGGAGATGATTTATCGACTGCTGGTTTCTTAAATGGAGAATTTATGCATTTAATAGGACCCTTAATAATTGGTGCATTTGCTATTACAATAGGTTCAACAGTACTTTGCTCAGAGGAAGAAAATAAGACTATAGATCAGTTTCTTTCACTATCTATATCAAGGACTAAATATTTTACTGAAAAATATTTTTCGATGGTATTATCAATTTTATTTTTATCATTAATATTTTCAATCACATTAAAAATATGTGATTTAATTTATGATATTAACTTAAATCTTTCTAATATATTGTACTCAGGCTTAGCACTATTTATTTATGGTGTTACTGTTGGCTCAATTACTTATCTATCAGGCTCAATATTTGCTAAAACTTCTCAAGCAGCTGGAATTGGTGCTGCAGTAGCTATAATTGGATATATTTTTGATTCTGTTTATAAAACAGTTAGCTCAATGAATTTTTTAAAGTATATATCTCTGCACTATTACTATAATGATAATAAGGTGATTTTAAATGGTTTTGATACATTCCATTTAATAATATTATTGATAATTATATTTACTTCTTTTTTTATAGGTCTCTATATTTTTAACAAAAGAGACATTAAGTCCTAATAGCAATTATTTATTATTTTGAAATAGAATAAAAATAAATAATATTTGAATGAATACACAAAGCTTAATTATATATATCGTACCAATTGCGGCGATTTTTCTATTTCTAATTTTATACTTGATAGAAAAAAATAGAAACTTATCTATTGTAAAAGAAAATAAAAGAATAAATAAAAAGATTCTTTTAAATTTAGAAAATGAAAGAATTATTGATTCACTAAATTCTATTTTAGAAGATGATAATTTAAATTATCAAAATTTATGTAATTCAATAAGAATTTCTACTAATAGTAGCTCTGTTATTTTTTCGGAAATGAATAAGCATAATGGTTCATTTAAGGCAAAATTTTATTCTAGTTCCAAATCTTTAGACTTGGATTCTTATTTATCCGAAGCTAGTGATGATAAAACACTCGCAATAATAACTGGTATTGAAGGTACAGGGAAAATATCTTCCTCAAGTGATAAAGAGATTTTTCCAGAATGGTTTGATGAAATAAAATTTAATAATGTTATATGCTTACCTATTATAAAAAGGATAGAGACTATAGGTTGTATTTACTTGTTTTTTTCAAAAAAAGAAAATGAACAAACTTTAGAAAAAAAAATGCAAAATGCAAATCTATTAATCAAATTTAGTCAAAGAGTTAATTCAACTCAGCAAAGCTCAGGAAATATATATGAAAATCAAATTACAAAAAATGATGAAGAAATAATCGAAAAAAATAGTTTAGTTACAATAAATTTAAATGAAAATACAGAAGTTCTAAATTACAAAAACAATCAAATTTCTCTATCAAGTTCTGAATATAGTATTATGAAAAATTTGATAAATAAAAATGGCAAAATACTGTTGTATGAAGAAATTCTAACAATTTTATGGCCTAATTCTGAAAAAGTTAATAAAACTGCTATGAGGCTTCATATTCATAGATTAAGAGAAAAAACTAATAATATCTCCAACAATTTAAACTTTATTAAAACTCTAAGAGGTAAGGGTATTTATATAGATACAGAATTACTTTAAATCACTTATCATTTTTGACAATCTATCAATAGCTTTAGATAAATTATCTTCAGAATTAGCAAAAGAAATCCTTATATAATTATCACCAAATTCTCCAAAAGCTGTTCCTGATAATAATGCAACACCATAATCATTTAAAGCTCTATTAGCGAATTCTTCACTTGATAATCCTGTGCCAGATATATTTGGGAAAGCATAGAATGCACCTAAGGGTAATCTACAATTTATACCATCAATAGAATTTAATCCATTAAAAACAATTTCTCTTCTTTTTCTAAATTCTTGCATCATATTAAGGGTAAAATCTCTTGGCCCTTTTATAGCTTCTATGGCTGCCATTTGGCTAAAAACAGAAGTGCAAGAGACTGAGTTAGTCATCAACTTTGTAATAGCATCAATCATAAATTCTGGGAAAATTCCGTATCCCAATCTCCACCCAGTCATTGCATAACTTTTAGAAAATCCATCAAGAATAATTGTTCTTTCTTTCATACCTTCAAATCTTGATATTGAATAGTGATCACCTTCATAATACATTTCTTTATAAATTTCATCGGACAAAACTACAATATCAGTTTCTATAGCTATTTTTGAAATTACTTCCAAATCTTCTACGCTAGTAACTGACCCACAAGGATTATTAGGAGAATTAACAATTATCATTTTTGTGTTATTAGTAATTAGTTTTTTTAAATCATTAACGTTGGCATTGAAATCTTTAGATTCTTCTAGCTTCATTGGGACAGGAATTCCACCTGCGTAATTTATCATAGACTCATAAATAGGAAATCCAGGATTTGGATAAATAACCTCATCTCCTTTCTCAACTAAAGCTAGTATTGAAAAAAACATTACTGGTTTTCCACCAGGTGTAACAATCACTCTTTCAGGAGAAATATCATAGCCATTAAATTCTCCTTGATGCACAGCTATAGCTTCCCTTAACTCTGGCTGACCTGCTGATGGTCCATAATGAGTAAAACCATTATCTAAAGCTTTTTTTGCAGCCGAAACTACGTAACTCGGACTATCAAAATCGGGCTCACCTATTTCTAAATGAACAATATTTTTTCCCATTGCTTCTAATTTTTTAGCTTTGGCTAAAGTTTCAAAAGCAGTTTCAGTGCCTAACCTATCTTGTCTTGAGGAAAGTTTCATTTTATTATTTTTTCTATTTTTACAAGTTACTTGTTTTGTTTAATTTTATAAAATCTTAATTAAAAACAAAATAAAGTAAATAGTAAAAATGAACCAATCAGAAACAAACTATGACAGTTGGGCAAATTGGTATGATTTAATTTATCAAATTGCAAATCCAAATGATCTTATTTTTTATGAATCATATTTTGGTAAAAACATACACAATGTACTTGAAATGGGAGTTGGCGCAGGAAGAATTCCCTATAACTTTTTAAGTAAAAAATTAAAATGGACTGGAATAGATATTTCAGAGGATATGTTAAATGTTTGTAAAGAAAAAATTAAACCTTATCAACCCTTAGCAGAAAATTTATTTTTAATACAAGAAGATATGACAAAACTTGATATAAAAATTAATAAAGATTCAATTCATAATTCTTTGTTTGATTTAATTATTTATCCTTCACATTCATTAATGAGCGTAGGGAATATTGAACTACAGAAAAAAGCATTATGTTCGGGTATAAAACATCTAGATAAAAATGGAATATTGATTTTCGACTTACATAATCCTAATAACTACGTAAACAACAAAGATTATATGATTTTTGGTGAAAAAAAAATAAATAATTCATTCTATAAACTCTACGGTAAAAGTAGTGTTGATTTTGATAATAAAAAACATATCAACTATCAAAAAATTGAAATAAACTCTAAAAAAGAAATTGAGCTAAAATCTACTGATTACTTTTTATATTTTGAAGATATTATAAATATATGTGACGAGTTAAATCTAGAAATAATTGATATTTTTGGAGATTACGATAAAAGTAAATTAGACGAATTTTCTGAAGAAATAATATTTGTCTGTAAAAATAAATAATATGGAACCAAATAATCCTTTTAACATAATATCCCCATTTCATCATACTGGAGATCAACCAAGTGCTATAAAAAAAATGGTTCAAGGCATAGAAGATGGATTGAGATTTCAAACTCTTCTAGGAGTTACTGGCTCAGGAAAAACTTTTACTATGGCTGGTATTATAGAAAAAACTCAAAGACCTACCTAAGTAATAGCTCATAACAAAACATTAGCAGCTCAGCTAGCTAGTGAATTACAAGAGTTTTTTCCTCAAAATTCTGTTCAATATTTTGTATCATATTATGATTATTATCAACCAGAAGCATATATTCCAAGAACAGATACGTACATAGAAAAAGAATCTGATATTAATGATGAAATAGACAGATTAAGGCATGCATCTACAAGATCAATATTAACTAGAAGAGATACTATTATTGTTGCTTCTGTATCTTGTATATATGGATTAGGCTCCCCGCATGAATATAAATCAATTTCTCAACAAATCAATATAGGTGACACTATTACTTCATCAGAATTATCAAGAAGATTAATTGCAATGTATTTCACTAGGGACGATTATGAAAGTAATAGAGGTTCTTTTTCTATAAAAGGAGATATTATAGAAATCATTCCTTCATATGAAGAATTTTCAATTAAAATAGAATTTTTTGGTGATGTTATAGATAAAATTACAGAAGTAGATATTTTAACTAAAAATAAAATTAGAGACTTAACTGAAGTTTCGTTATATCCAAGCAAGCATTTTGTTACTCCCGAAGAAAGTCTTAGTGATGCTCTTTACGACATAAATAATGAATTAGATGAAAGAATTATTTATTTTGAAAAAAAAGGAAAATTATTAGAAGCTCAAAGAATAAAAGAAAGAACTAACTATGATTTAGAATTGTTAAGAGAAACAGGGTCATGCCCTGGCGTTGAAAATTATTCTCAGCCTTTAGGCAGAAGAAAGCCTGGTAGTGCCCCATGGACCTTACTTGATTACTTTGATAATGATTATCTAATATTTATTGATGAATCTCATATTACAGTACCTCAGATAAATGGAATGTATAAAGGTGATCAATCAAGAAAAAGTACACTAGTTGAGCATGGATTTAGGTTACCTTCAGCTAAAGATAATAGGCCATTATCCTTTGAAGAATTTGACAACAAAATCCCACAAACAATTTTTGTTTCAGCAACTCCTGGGAAATATGAAGAAAACAACCAACAGGAATATGTAGAGCAAATAATAAGACCTACGGGATTATTAGATCCAAAAATTATATTAGAGCCCACTAAAAACCAAATAGATAACTTAATTTCTAGAATAAATGAAAATATAGAAAAAAATCAAAGAACACTTGTTACTACACTAACAAAAAAAATGTCCGAAGAATTATCGGAATATATAAGAGAAATGGGTATTAAGGTTCATTACTTACATTCTGAAATAGACACCTTAGAGAGAATTGAGATACTTAGAGACTTAAGACTTGGGACTTACGATGTTTTAGTGGGTATTAATTTATTAAGAGAGGGTCTTGATTTACCAGAAGTATCAATGGTTGCAATTTTAGATGCTGATAAAGAAGGATATCTAAGATCTGCAACTTCTCTGATACAAACTATAGGACGAGCCGCAAGGCATGAAGAAGGAAAAGTAATAATGTATGCAGACAATATTACGAAATCAATGAAAATAGCTATTGAAGAAACAAATCGAAGAAGAGAAATCCAACATGAGCATAATTTAAAAAATAATATAGTTCCACAAACTATTATTAAAGAAGTTAGAGATATAACAGAAAAAATAAAAGAAAATAATTCTGTTCAGGAGTCAAATGAATTAAATATTGATAATATTTCAAAGAAAAATACTTATAAGCTTATAAAAGATTTAGAAAAAGAGATGAAAAAATCTGCTAAAGTTTTAGAATTTGAGAAAGCTGCCTTAATCAGAGATCAGATCTCAGAATTAAGAAAAAACTTAAATGAAAAAGTCATATAAATAATTTAAGGAGAAAAAATCATGTACGCTCACTTACGAACATACACCATAAATAAAGGAATGATGGAAGACTGGATTAATTTATTCAACAAAAAAATAATCCCTTTACTCAGTGAAGCTGGGATTAAAGTTGAATCTACTTGGATAAATGAAGAAAATTCTCAATTTATCTGGATTCGATCTTATGGGAAGGATAAAAAAGATATAGAAATTAAAGAAGAAAAGTTTTATGGTTCAAAGTGGTGGATAGAAAATGTAAATATGGTCAGAAGCCATCTTGCACACAGAGATATATTAACTATAATTTCTAATTAATATATAATAAAAATATAATAAAAATATCAAAATTGAATTGAAGAATTGCTGGAACTACAGAAAGAAAAAATTATGTCAGAAATTAGCAAAGATACACTAGAGTTAAACAAAGATTCAGTAATAGATGCATTAAAAGATGTATATGATCCAGAAATTCCGGTTAACGTAGTTGATTTAGGATTGATCTACAATGTTGAAGTTGAGGATAATGAAGTTCACGTTGAAATGACTCTTACAGCTCAAGGATGTGGAATGGGCCCTTATATAGCTCAACAAGCAGAATGGAGAATAGCTGAAATAGAGGATGTAGAGGACGTAGTTGTTGACTTAGTTTTTGACCCACCTTGGAATCCAGACCTCATAACAGAGGACGGTAAAAGACTTTTAGGTATTGACTAATGTCTGAACCTAGGAAATTAACACCCGCAGAAGAAGCACGCTTATCTCAGGTTAGAGATCAATTTAAACAGAAGCAACAAATTAGTAATTCATTAAATTCTATAAAATATAGAATTGGTGTTTATTCAGGAAAAGGTGGTGTAGGAAAAACAACCGTGACTACCAATTTAGCCTTAACTTTAGCTAAAAAAGGAAGAAAAGTTGCTATCTTGGATTGTGATATAGATTGTCCAAATGTCACAAGAGTTTTGAAAATTTCTGAAAGACCTCAAGCTGATGACGAAGGTAAGATGATTCCTCCTGAAAAATATGGTGTATCTGTAATGTCTATGGGATTTTTTCAAGAAAACGAAGACGAAGCCATCGTGTGGAGAGGTCCTATGATACACAATGCTATAAATCAGTTTATTTCTAAAACAAACTGGGGAGATATTGAATATCTTTTATGTGATCTACCTCCTGGAACCTCAGATGCTCCTTTAACTGTAATGCAGACATTGAATTTAGATGGATTTATAGTTGTTTCTACACCTCAAGAATTAGCTGCTTTAGACGCTAAAAGGTCTATAAATATGATAAAAAAATTAAATCTTAAAGTCTTTGGTGTTGTAGAAAATATGACCGGAGGTATTTTTGGAAAAGGTGCAGCAATAGAAATGGCAGAAGAACTTGGATTACCTGTATTAAGTGAAATATCTCTACTAAAAGAATATTCTGATAGTTTTGAACCTGTTGTGCACACAAATGATATATCCGAAAAAGAGTTTGATAGATTACTTGAAAATTTAGATTCTATAACTGCAAACTTAAATTAATTATTGAATATTTTTAAAAAAATCTTTACCTTCTAAGTTTATTTCATTAGGACTTAATCTTTTTTTTCCTAGTTTTGAATCTGAAACCTTTGTATAAATATCAAAAGAACCTTTATGAAAGTTTCCTGTGACACCATTATCAATAAATGTATTAGAAATTTCAGTCATTTCTCCAATCCATCTATGGGCTTTACTAGGAATTGATTTTAAATTTTTCAAATCGTTGAATACTTTTGGTTGAGAAAATTTTAATTCATCCATAAATGCATCAAAATTATTAGTTTTTATAGCTAAAGTTACAGCAGCAATTAGTAAAGATGAATATCCTTTTGTAATAGATGCATATGCCATTTTAATTGCAGATGCATCTCCAATATCACCTGACATATCAATAACTTCCATACCTAAATTATTTAATTCCATGAATACTTTTGAATGAATCCCTGAAACATATATTCTTGGAAATTTATTAGAAATTGGAGGTCCTCCAATAATGCCTCCATCAATAAATTTAATTTTTGTATTAGAAAGAATATTCCTCATATTTTGAACTGTTTTAGGAGAAATTGCATTTAGATCAGCATAATAAATTTCTTTATCAATTACTTTTGAAATATTCGCTATTTCTTTACAAAGATTTTCTGCTTCGCTAGGAACTAAAATTGAAATTATCAAATCAGTTTGTTTCATTGATTCAATTAAAGTTTTGCTGTCTTGAATTCCACTTTTAATAGACCTTTTTCTTGTTTCTTCAGATCTATTATTTAAAGGAGAAATAACTTTTATACCTGAAGAAATAATATATTCAGCTATAGGAGATCCCATTTCTCCTGGGCTTATTAATGTCACGTTATTAATCAAATTTTTAAACCTTCTAACTTATTTTTTATAACATTAGCAACAATATTTGATTGTTCATCATTCATACCAAAAACATGAATCACAATAGATTCTTCACCATCAGGAACTCGCGTCCAAATAGAAGGAGTGGAATTTTTTAAAATTTCAACAAAATCAATATTAGTAGTTTTATAAATATTACTATCTATATCCATTGATAACCCAAAAGGCTGATGGCCAATAATATTATTTATTATTTCTACTTTTATGCCTTTGATATTTTTTAAAAAATTAACAATATTTAGTGTTTTAGTTTCTTCAATAGATAATCTTTCTTCATGATTCATTCCCATCCATCTTTTTACAGCATATAAAACACCTATAATTTCCTGTCTATCAATTTTATGTGGACGACCTATCCCTCTAATTCTTCTACTTTCATATCCCACAAATGAATGCCTAGAAATAGAATCAATAACATCTTCAGTGCCCAATGCTATTCCTGTAGAATGTGGGGCACCCATATATTTAGCAGCAATACATTGAAAATCAGCACCCATTCTTACATATTTACCAAAATTTTCTAATGGAAAAATTTGTCCAGCTGCATCAACAGAAACGGGTTTATTTTTTCCATGAGCTATTTCAATAACTTCTTCTAATCTAAGAATTTTTTTATCAATTTCTTCTTGCTCATATACTGGATAATGAACACAAGCAGTTTGAGAATCTATTGCATCAGATAATTGGTTAGCAGTTGTTCCATTTTCATCACCTATTTCTACTAATTGACCTCCGGACAGTTCCATACATCTGTCATACCAATACCTTTGTCTCTTTTGAATTAAAATTTTATTTGGCATACCATCTGTATTTGGTAATTGTTGGATTTTATCATCATCTTTTCCAGCCATAAAAGCTGCAGCAGCTAAAGTAAGTGCGGAACCAGCTCCAGATGTAATATATGCAGCAGGTACATTCAAAATATTAGCTATTTGATCACCAACTTTTTTTTCAAGTTGTGTCATTGGAATATATACATCATTTGCTAAATCCATACCTTCCTGAACTTCTTTTGCAACTATTGATCCACCTAATGCAGTTACACTACCTGTAGCATTTATTATTGGCTCTAGTCCTAACTCTTTATAAATAGAACCCCAATTACTATTATTCATTTCAAATTCTTTCTTATTAATTTAATTTTTCTAATCGTCTTCTAATGTTGATATATCGCCCTCAGGTTCACCTAATTCTCTAGCTTTCAAAAGTCTTCTCATTATCTTTCCAGATCTAGTTTTTGGCATCGTTTCTAAGAAATCAATTTCACGTGGAGCTACACCAGCAGATAATTTTTCTCTAGCAAATCTAATTAACTCTCTTCTTAATTCTTCAGTCTGTTCATAATTTGTATTTAAAGTAACAAATGCTTTGACAATTTCCATAGCTATAGGATCTGGTTTTCCTATAACACCAGCTTCTGCAACAGCAGGATGTTCAATTAGAGCACTTTCTACCTCAAATGGACCTACTAAATGCCCAGCTGTATTTATGACATCATCTGCCCTTCCTTGAAACCAATAATATCCATCTTTATCTCTTGAAGCTTGATCTCCTGTTATGTACCAGCCTTTTTTAAATCTAGAATTATGCATATCATCTTGTTTCCAGTAAGCAAACATTTGAGATGGCCATCCTGGTCGTACAGCTAAAATCCCACTAGTTTCATCTTTAATTTCATCAAATTCATCATTTAAAATACCCATTGTAATTCCAGGGAAAGGTCTTCCCATAGAACCTGGTTTTATATTAGTTGAAGTATAATTTGCACACATAATAGCACCAGTTTCTGTTTGCCACCAATTGTCATGAATAGGAAGCTTATAATTTCTTTCACCCCAAACTACTGCTTCTGGATTAAGTGGTTCTCCAACAGAACCTATAAACTTCAAAGAAGTAAGATCATATTTAGAAACTACATCTTCCCCTGCTCTCATTAATAACCTAATTGCAGTGGGTGCAGTATACCAAATATCAACATTATATTTTTGTATAATGTCATACCAAGAAGAGGCACTAAAACCTCCTTCATAAATAATTTGAGTAACTCCATTTGTCCAAGGAGCGATCATACCATATGAAGTTCCAGTAACCCAACCTGGGTCAGCAGTACAAAAATAAATATCACCATGACTAAGTTCTAAAGCCCAATTACCAGTCAGCATTTGTTGAACAACAGCTTGATGTCTATGTAGAACTCCTTTAGGTTTACCAGTTGATCCTGAAGTATAGTGCATAATAGAAAAATCATACTGTGAAGTACTTACCAACTTAAAAGTATCAGAATTTACATTTTTCATTAATTCAGAATAATCCAGATCATCATCTAACAAAGGATTTTCAAATCTATTATCTTTATTTACTATAATTATATTTTTAAGTGTTGGAATATCTTTTAATATAGGAGAAATTTTCTTCCTCAAATCAGGAGATGTAACTAAATATGCAGCACCCGCATCGAGCATCCGGTCTTTAACAGGATCAGGTCCAAATGCCGAGAATAAAGGAGCGATAACTCCCCCCGCTTTTAATATTCCCATAGCAGCAAAATATAATTCAGGTAATCTATCCATAAATATAAAAACTTTATCACTTTTTTTCATACCTAAATCAAGCATTACCTGACCAAATTTATCGGAATGATCTTTAAATTCAGAGTAAGTATATCTTTCTTCTTCACCATTTTTACCAAGCCAAATAAGAGCAGTTTTATCACCAAAACCATTTTTAACATGTCTATCTACACATTCGTAGGCATTATTAAGCCCTCCATCGGGTAACCAATCTAATTTTGAAAAACCATCTTTGTACCAATCAAAATCATCATATTTGGATTGGTAGTCGAGTAAGTTGGGTTTATTCGAATCTGAATAATTAGTATTTTTTATAATTTCATCAAATTGCATTATTTGCTCCATCTTTCTTTGTTATGATTAAAGATACTAGCATAAAATAATTTTGATTCTATAATTTAAAATTATTAAAAAAAGAAACAATAAATTTTCATAGGAGAATTAATTTAGTAATGAATATTTTATTTTTAAAAGATCTTTTACCAACTGCAAGAGCAGGAGACGTAAAAAACGTTAAGCCTGGATTTGCAAGAAATTTCTTAATACCACAAGGTGTTGCTGTTTTGGCAACTGAAGAAGCTCTACAAAGAGCTACTAAGCTAAGAGCTGAAGCAGAAGATAGAAGAATACAAGAAACTAAAGACTGGCAAGTTGTGGCAGATAGCCTTGATGAAGTTGAGTTAGATATAGAAGTAAGGACTGGTCCTACAGGAAGATTATACGGTTCAATAACTCCTACTATAATTGCTGAAGCATTAGAAGAAAAAATCAATAAACCTATGAATAGAAGGTTCTTCAATATTCTAGAACCTATAAGAGTAATAGGTAAATTCAAAATTTTAGTAAAATTTGTTGAACAAGTTTCATTTAACCTTAATGTAAATGTTCTTCCTGATGAAGAATCTGTAAAGGTTATTGAAGAACATAAAGTTGAGCAAGAAAAGCTAAAAAAATTAGAAGAAAATGAAGAAAAGTCTGAAGAAAAAACTAGTGATAATTCTGACGAAAATTTAAATAAAGAAGAAAATGATCAAAAAAACTCTTCTGAAATGACAGAAAAAGAAGATAATAATTCAGATAATTAGAAAAAAATTTGGGTTATTAAATGGTATTATCAGACAAACTATTTCCTCATGACATATCAGCTGAAGAATCAGTAATAGGATCACTTCTATTAGATGGATTATCATTTACTAAAATAGCATCCTTTTTAGAACCAGAACATTTTTATTTAGAATCAAATAAAATTATTTTTGAAATATCTAGAGATTTATTTAATAGACAAGAACCTATAAACCAAATTAGTGTAGCTCATGAATTAGAAACTCAAGAAAAGCTAGAGGATGTAGGTGGTAGATCTTATCTTGCAAAAGTAGTAAATGTTGTTCCTACCTCAGTGCATATTAAACATTATGCAAATTTAGTAAGAAGAACTGCTACTATGAGAACATTAATTAATGCAGCTGAAAATATATCAGATATTGGTTTTGATAATGATCCAGACATAGAGAATGCATTATCTAAAGCAGAAGATATAATTTATAGTATAAGAAACGATCAACCTAGTAGAGATTTCGTTCCTCTAAGAGAAACATTAACTCCTTATTTAGAAAGTTCATCTTCAAATTTATCTGATAGCGAAAATCAACCTATAAGTTCAGGTTTTAAGCTATTAGACGACTTATTAGGTGGGCTGCAACGCTCAGATATGTTAGTTCTAGCAGCAAGACCTTCAGTTGGGAAATCTATGTTTGCATTAAATCTGGCTATTAATGCTGCTATGAATGATCATAAAGTTGCAATTTATTCATTAGAAATGGGCAGAGAACAAATAGCTACAAGAATGCTTGCTACTCAAGCAAGAGTTAATATGCATTCTTTAAGAATGATGAGGCTTAGTTCTTCACAAGAAAATAGATTAGTAGATGCAATTGGTAGATTATCTGATTTATCTATTTTTATTGATGATTCTCCTGTTCAAGGAGTAGCAGAAATGAGAGGAAAGGCTATAAGATTACAGCTTGAATATGGATTAGATTTTATTATTGTAGATTATATGCAATTGATAAGTAACAATAAAGGAAATAGAGAAACTAATAGAGCTCAAGAAGTTTCTGAAATTTCAAGACAAATTAAAGCTATGGCTAGAGATTTAAAAGTTCCTGTAATAGCTATTTCTCAACTTTCAAGAGCTATAGAACATCGACAATCTCATAGGCCTTTATTATCCGACTTAAGAGAATCAGGATCTATTGAGCAAGATGCTGATGTAGTGATGTTTATTCACAGAGAAGAAAAATTTACTACAAAAGAAGAGTGGATAAAAAGTAATCCTGGGGTTCCTTATCCAGAAGGGCAAGCAGAAATTATAGTTGCTCAACATAGAAATGGGCCTACTGATACTATTCCTTTAGCTGTAGATGATTCAGTTGGAAGGTTTATAACAATAGATTCAGCTAGAAATAACCAACTATCAACTCAAGAGAATTAAAAGTGGAAAGTTTAAAAGAAATACTTAATAATAGAAAACAGCATGGAAGCTATTCTATAAGTTTTCAAACAGATAACTATGCTGACGAATGTGAGATTTGTAATTCAGCTAAATGGATTATAGAAAATAATGAAACTATTCCTTGTTCATGCCAAACTTCAATAAAAGATAACCTTGATTATAAAATCAGATTAAAATATTCTGGTTTAGAACAGCTTGTTGAATATGATTTAAAAAACTTTAAAGTAGACGGTTCAAAAGGAAAAACTGATGCTACTAAATTAAGAAGTTTTCTATCTCTAGCAAAAGACTTTTCTAAAAATCCTATGGGTTGGCTAGTAATAAACGGACCAACAGGTACAGGAAAAACACATTTAGCTGCTGGTATAGCATTAAAATGTGTAGAAAATGGTAATCCTGTAATTTTTAAATCTATCCAAGAAGTTATTGATATTATTACTAACTCAGGCTCTGAAGAAGATTCTTATAAAGATCTAATAGATTATCCATTCCTCATTATAGATGACTACGGTAATCAAAATTATTCTGATTGGATCGAAGAAAAAATTGATCATTTATTTACACACAGATATACAAGAAAACTTCCAACCGTAATCGTTCTGAGTAAAAATTTATTTGATTTAAATGATCGCGTACAAATGAGATTCTCTGATCCAAATTTAGTCCAAAGCATTAATATAGAGCCTATAAAAGAAAATTACCTCAGTAACGGCATTCCAAAAGTTTTTGAAAAAGCAAACTTAACAAAAGAATTAAAAAAACCTATAAAAAATACTAGTCAATCAGATAAAGTTACTTATGATTCAATAGAAATGGCTTTATTTAAGTCTAAGGAATATGTAAGTGATAAAAATCCTTCTTGGTTATATATTCATGGAGAAACAGGTTCAGGAAAAAGTTATTTGTCAGCAGCAATAGCAAATCAACTAATAAAAAAAGGCAAAGATGTTTATTTTATTAGTACATCAGAATTAATTGATAAAGTTCGAGGGTTAGTTAGGTCTAATGTAGGAAAAGGGCCAGAATATGAAAAATCTAAGGAAGTTGAATTTCTTATATTAGATGATCTATGGGGTCATAATAATACAAAATGGTCTGATGAATTACTTTATAATTTAATAGTATTTAGGCAAGATAATTTAAAACCTACTATTATAAACTCAAGTGTAATATACGATATTATAAAATCATATAACCCAAAAAAATCTCAAATTTCTTCAGATTCAATATTCACAGAAAAAATTTGTTCTAGAATCGCAAATAGAAATATAGTTGAGCAAATTTCATTAGTTTCTTCAGATATAAGAAAAAAAAATCTTATTAGAAAAGTATAGTGGTTAAATTAGTTAGAGATACAAAAGAATTAAAAAATTGCGTTGAGTTTTTTGTTGAAGATTCAAAAAAATTATTTACAGAAAATTTAAAAGTAAATAAAGTCTATGAAGGATGTTTGTGGGCTGAAGGACCAATTTATTTAAAACAGCAAAATATTGTAGTATGGTCTGATATTCCAAATAATCGGATGCTTTATTACAATTTAGATTCTCATAAAACTGGCTCTTATAGAAATCCTGCAGATTTTTCAAATGGCAATAGGTTAGATTTAAATGGAAACTTAATAACAGCAGAGCATGGTAGAAGAGCAATAAGTAGAACAAATAAATATGGTGATGTAGAGGTCATAGTTAATAAATTTCAAAATAAAAAATTAAACTCACCAAATGATTTAGTATGTAAATCAGATGGAACAATTTGGTTTACAGATCCGCAATATGGGATAATGAGTAATTATGAAGGATATAAATCTAAATCCGAATTAGGATTCAATGGTGTTTATATGATTGACAAAAGTAACGTTGTAAATTTAATAACTAAAGAAATTGATGCTCCAAATGGGATTGCTTTTTCTAATGATGAAAAAAAACTATATGTCACAGATACCGGAAATACAGGTAATATTTTTTCTTTTGATGTTTCTGATAATAAGATCTCAAATCAAAAAGTTTTTGCAACTCCTAGACCTGGAAAACCAGATGGAATAAAAGTTGATTTTTATGGAAATATTTTTTCCTCTGCATGGGATGGTGTTCAAATTTTTTCACCTGAAGGAGAATTAACTGCAAAAATACAAGTACCAGAACAAAGGACAGCAAATCTATGTTTTGGTGGAAAAAATTTAGATACTCTATTTATAACTTCAGATAAATCATTGTACAAAATAGAAATGAAAACTTCGGGTCAAAAAACATATTGTTAAAACAAAAGGAAATTATATGAATATTGATGAAAAAACTATAAATACTTTAAGGTTTCTTTCAATAGATCAAGTCAATCAAGCTAATTCAGGACATCCTGGTGCTCCAATGGGTGCCGCAACAATAGCATATGTTCTATTTAAAAAAATAATGAATCACAGCCCTTCTAATCCTAGTTTTTTCAATAGAGATAGATTTGTATTATCCATAGGTCATGCTTCTGCTCTTTTATATTCCATTTTATTTCTCTCAGGATATAAATTTGAAATTGAAGATTTAAAAGAATTTCGACAAATGGGATCTAAGACTCCTGGTCATCCAGAAAGAGATTTAGATTTAGGCATAGAAGTAACAACAGGGCCATTAGGTCAAGGATTTGCTAATGGTATAGGTATGGCTTTGTCAGAGAAAATACTTTCAAATAAACATAAGATAGTTGACCACTTTATATATGGTATTGTAGGAGATGGAGACTTGCAGGAAGGAATTGCATCTGAAGCAGCTTCATTAGCAGGTACATTAGGTTTAGGAAAAGTTATTTATGTTTATGATTCAAATGGTATATCAATTGATGGGAGTAATGATCTTGCTTTCAAAGAAAATGTTGGAGATAGATTTAGAGCTTATGGATGGCATGTAGTTGAAAATATAGATGGAAATAATATTAATGACTTAGAAAATTCAATTAAAAAATCTCAAGAAATAGTCAATAAACCATCAATAATTATTGCAAACACCACAATAGGTTTTGGATCCCCTAATAAAGCTGGTACAGAAAGTGCTCATGGAGAACCTTTAGGAAAAGATGAAACTACATTAACTAGAAAAAACTTAAATTGGATTTATAAAGAATTCCAAGTACCTGAAGAAGTTAAGCAAGATATGATTTCTTTAGTTAATAAAGGGAAATCAATTGAAGATAAATGGAATATAGAATTAGAAAATTATAAAAAATCTAAGCCTGATTTACATGAAGAACTCCTTCTTAGTATTAATAATAACCTTCCACAAAATTGGGATGAAGAAATATTAAATTCCTTAGAAGAAAGTAATAAACCTGAAGCCTCTAGAGTTTCATCAGGTTTAAGTATTAATATTCTTTCAAAGTCTATTCCAAACTTAATTGGAGGTTCGGCAGACTTAACTGGATCAACTAATACAGAGATAAAGGATTCAGGTAATTTTTCAATGGATAATTACAGTGGTAAAAACCTAAAATTTGGTGTAAGAGAACATGGTATGGGAGGTATAATCAATGGAATATCTGCGCATGGTTCTCATAGAATATTTGGAGGAACTTTTTTAGTATTTTCTGATTATATGAGAGGTTCTATACGACTCAGTGCTTTATCTAAATTAAATAGTATTTGGATTTTTACCCATGATTCAATAGGGCTTGGAGAAGATGGTCCTACTCATCAACCAATTTCCCAACTTATGAGTCTAAGAAGTATTCCAAACTTAAACGTATTTAGGCCTGCAGATAGAAGAGAAACGCTTCTGTCCTGGCATAAAGCTATAATGCAAAAAGATAGACCTTCTGCATTGATATTATCTAGACAAGCATTGCCTTCAATTGAGTCCGTATCAAATTTTAAACTAAATTTGGAAACTTTTGGTAAAGGAGCTTACTCTTGCTACGAAAATACAAATGATAATCCAGATATAATTTATATTTCTACTGGTTCTGAACTGTCAGCTACAATTGAAGCAGCAAAATATTTTTCAAAAAAATATAAAGTAAGGGTTATATCAATTCCATGTTGGGAATTATTTGATGAGCAATCTGAAGAATACAAGAACTCATTAATTCCCACTTCTTCAAAAAATATTATTTCTGTAGAAGCTGGTATAGGACTAGGATGGCAAAAATATACTAAAAGTAATGACTCCATAATTTCTATGGAATCATATGGCGCTTCAGGTCCTGGTGATAAGTTAATCGACGCGTTTGGCTATACTACTGATAAAATAATTGAAAAGACAAATAAAATAATCTAAAAAAATTAATTATGAAAATTTGTATAAGTGCAGATCACGGTGGATTTGAATTAAAAAATCTATTGATTAAACATATTAAGGTCTTGGGATTTGAAGTAGTTGATTTAGGCGCAAAAATAAATGATCCTGAAGATGACTATCCAGATACAACGGAAGTCGTCGCAAAATCAATTTCTGATAAAACTTATGAAAAAGGAATAGTTTTATGTGGATCTGGAGTCGGTGCATCAGTAGTAGCTAATAAATTCAAAAATGTTAGAGCTGCTACTTGTCATGATTTATACTCAGCTGCACAAGGAGTAGAGCATGATGATATGAATGTTCTTTGTCTTGGAGGAAGGATTATTAGTGAAGGTTTAGCTAAGGATATCGTAAAAGAATTTATAAATGCAAAGTTTGACCCTCAAGAAAGATTTGAAAGAAGAAAGAAAAAAATAGAAAAAATAGAAAAACAGAATTTCAACTAAACACTAACTATGAATAATATAAAAAAAATAAAAGATAATGGACAATCAATTTGGCTAGATTCAATCAGTAAACAAATGATTGAAACAGGAGATTTGAAAAAAATAATTGACGAAGGAATTACTGGTATAACAAGCAATCCTTCAATATTTGAAAAGGCTATATCTTCAACACATTCATACGATAGTTTAATAGAAAAAGTTTCTCAAGAAACAAAGGATTTAAAAACTATTTTTGAAAAAATAGCATCTGAGGATATAAAAACTGCAGCAGATCTTCTCTCCGAAGTTTATCAAAAATCAAAAAAAAATGATGGCTATGTATCTCTAGAAGTTGATCCGTCACTGGCAAATGATTATGAAAAAACAGTTGAAGAAGCTATAAAATTATGGAAATTAGTTGATAAACCTAATCTTATGATCAAAATTCCAGGTACAAATGAAGGTATAAAAGCAACAAAAGATTTACTAGATATGGGGATAAATATTAATGTAACATTACTTTTTTCATTTGAAAGTTATAAAAAAACTCTTGATACTTTTATTGAATCAAAAAAATCTAATAAAGATTCAAGATCTGTTGCTTCATTTTTTATAAGTAGAATAGATACAGCTGCTGATAATCTCCTAACCTCAGACGCAAATTGCTACCATAAAATTGCTACTTCAAATGCATATAATGCTTACAAATATTTTATAGAACAAAAATCTTTAATGAGTGATAATTTTCAAAAACTACTATGGGCATCTACTAGTGTAAAATCTAAAGATTTAACTCCAGAATACTACTGTATAAATCTTCCTATGCTCGATACTGTGAATACTTTACCACCAGAAACAATAAACCATTTATTAACTTCAAAAGACATAGATTTAAATAATTCATTAAATATTAAAGAGGAATTTGAAAAAAATTTATTAGATTCAAAGCAATATTTTAACCTTAATGATTTGACTGATGATTTATTAATTAATGGGATAAAATTATTTCAAGAATCTTACATTTCTGTATTAGAAAAAATAGAAGAAAAAATAGAAAAAATAATAAAAAAATAATATGGAATTTTCTGAAACAGAAGATTTAATTATTAAAAAAAATATAATTAAGCATCTCTATTCAAAATCAAAAGAAATTTTCCCACTAGGATCTTTTAAAAGTTACGATGAAATCCCACTAGGTTGGAGAAATAATGTAAATATAAAAGATATGTCTAAATCTTATAAAAAACTAGATGATTATAAAAAGTTTTTATTTGTAGGTTTAGGAGGATCTATAAGTTTAGCTAAAATAGCTTCCCAAATAAATCCCAAAAAAATATTAACTTTAGACACATTTGATATATCCGAAATAAATAGAATACGCGAAATTGTTAAGAGTAAAAAAACAGCAATTATTATATGCTCTAAATCTGGAATAACTGCTGAAACAATTGTTTTGAAAAATATAATATGTGAAGGTTTTGAGGATTCAACATACTATATTTCAGATAATTATAATTTAGACAAGACAAAAGAAAAAACATTTATAACACCTAAAGATATTGGAGGAAGATATAATCTTTCAACTCATTTTGGAATATTACCTTTTTATTTAATAGGATTTAATTTAGCTAAAATTGAAACTTACTTAAATGCATCAAATTTAAACTCTAAAAAAAATAATAAAAATAACTATTCATTAAAAATAGCTTCATTTCTTTATAATAAATTTTCGAATGGGCAAAATATAATTAACCTAGAGTCTAAAATTGAAAACTTATATATATTAAATTGGTTAGAGCAATTAATTTCAGAGTCATTAGGAAAAGAAGAATCAGGATTATTGCCTATAAAAAATATTAAAGGATATACACCATCATTAGTTCTATCAAATAAGAAAGATTTTATTAAAAAAGATTTAATAAATATAAATATAACTAAAGATGAATCTATATTTTATACACTCAATTGTTTTCTTTACAGTATAGCTATTTTAGGAAGTCTTTTAGAATTACAACCTTTTGATCAACCAAATGTAGAATTAACAAAAAATATAACAAAACAATTTTTGGATACAAATAATAGTTTAAAAATCAACTCTAGGGAAATAATTAGTCTTTCTGAGTTTAAAAATTTAATAAATATACATAAAAAAAATAAAGTTATTACATTATTATTATTTAGTACAAAAATAAATAATTTCTTAAAATCAAATTTAGAACAACTTGTAAATTATTACTATAAAAAAGAAGTTACGATCATCGTATATTTTAGTCCTGAATACATTCATTCAACTGGGCAATTATTAAAAGGAAGTTTCAAAGAAATTGAAAATTTCATAATAAATTTACACGGTAACGAGGACCAAAATATACCAAATTCATTGTACACTCTAAATACGTTATCAAAGAATCAAGCAATTTCAGATTATAAAGCAATGAAAAAAAATAATCGAAATGTTTTATTTTTGGATACAAATATTGAAGAATTTGTAAAATTAATAGAAGAAATTATAAATTGATAGAAAATAAACTAAATAATTATTTTATAGGATTAGATAATAGAACAAATGTATTGTCATGTAATTTAGATTTATCAAGGCCTAAATCTGCTCTTGAAAAACTTCAAGCTAATAAAGCAGCACAACTAATTTTCAACTCATTAAATAGCTTAAATAAGTCTGAAAATTTATTTATTTGGGGAGAACCAAATTTATGTGAAAGCATACTTTTTCAAGCTAAAAAATTTAAAATAAAAACAGTAATAGCTATTGAACATATTAATAGAGGTGGATTAGCTATTCCTAGTACCAACGACGTTATAGAACTAATAAAAATTTTCAATCCAGAATACTTAAGTGTTAAAATTTATTTTGAAAAAAACAGAAGTAAATTAGCAGAAGAACTTGCAATAGAAAGATTAATAAATTTATCTGATATTTGTACTAGTTATAATAAAAAACTAATAATAGATATAGATTATAATTCCAACCTAAATAAAAATAAAAATCATTCAGAAAAAGAAACTATTTTATTTGGACTAGAAAATCTAATTAGCAAAGGTATTGATCCGGCATTATGGGGGATTAGAAAAACAGGAGATGACTCTTTTGACGAAACATTAATAGCTCTTATGAACTTAGAAAATGAGACTGAAAATAAATGTATATTGGAATTTCCTCATAATAAAAAAAATCCAAACTTACATTCTGAGCAAAGTATTCAAAATTACGTTTTAAGTGGAGATATTTTTTTAGATTCACTTATTTCTTGGAGCACAAAACAATCATCAGATAAAGAAACCACAAAAAAAATAAAAAATGAAATTAATTTTTATAGAGAATTAATATTAAAATCAGACTTGAGTAAAATTACCTAATGGCAATAGAAAAAGAAAATCTTGATAATTTATCAGTTATTGAATTATCAAATTTAGCTGAAAAAATATCTAATGAAATTATGGGACTCTATGATAAAGATGAGTCTGATGAAACAGATGATTTAATTGAGGAAAAAACAAGATATTTTAATGAAGTAAAAAGTATTATTAGAGATCTTCATTCTGACGAACCTTATCCAAGAGGCGGATAAGGCCTACAGATTATTATTTTCAATCTAATATAGTCCAAAACTCTATCCAATTAGAAGCACCATTTTCAGTATCTAATAAAGGTCTATATTTAGCTCCAGCTTCAAAAACTTCTTTAGGTATTTTATTATCTTCTCTACCTGGATTATCAAATACTTCAGATGTCCACTCTAAATAAACTCTATTTGGCTCTCCTGGAGTAGTTCCACTATTATAATACACTCTACATTCACTCCTATGTCCTATAGAGGTATAAATATCAGCCTGTTCTTTTATTAGCTTTGCTACATTTGCTGCTTCATAAGGTTTAGTTTTATAAGTTCTTCTAATTAAATACATTGATAACTCCATTGATAATTATTTAATATTATTTCTTTTATGTGAAATCAGTATAGTAAAATTTTATGAAACATATTATATTTTAAGCAGTAATAATTTTTTAGTTATTTATATAACGTATATTTAAAATCTTTTTGGAGTTTCCTTGTCAAGCAACATAATTTTAGGTGTGAAAAAAGAAGAAGATCCTTCTGAAAATAGAGTATCAATTGTTCCAAAAGATATAAAAGCTATCATAGCTTTGGGTATAGATGTAAATGTTGAAAAAGGAGCAGGTGTAAAAGCTGGTTATTCTGATGAAGAATACATAAATTCTGGTGCAACTATTTTAGAAAATATTAATGAAAACACAAGCCTTGTTACATCAGTGAATGCTTTTTATAATAATAATTCAAATTTTATAAAAAACAGTTTTGTCATAAGTCTAAGTGACATAAGAACAAACCCAGAAATAACAAAAACTTGTAAAGAAAATTCAATATCTCTTTTTGCAATGGAGTTTGTCCCTAGAATTGCTAGAGCGCAAAAATTAGATGCGCTATCTTCTCAAGCTTCTATTGCGGGATATAGAGCTGGACTTATTGCAGCCACATCTCTAAAAAAATATTTACCTTTAATGATGACTGCAGCAGGAACTATTCCTCCTTCTTCAATTTTAGTACTTGGTGCTGGAGTTGCTGGGCTTCAAGCTATCGCAACAACTAAGAGATTGGGGGCTGATGTTACTGGCTATGATATAAGATTAGCAGCAGGAGAACAAATTGAATCATTAGGAGCAAAATTTATTTCTGATGAAGTTCCAGAGGATACAGAAACAAAAGGTGGCTATGCTAAAGAACAAACTAAAGATAACCAAAAAACTCAGTTAGAATTCTTAAAGGAATATATTCTAAAGTCTGATGCAGTTATTACTACTGCAGCAATACCAGGAAGAAAAGCACCGATATTAATTGAAAAAACTACCGTTGAGCAAATGAAGCCTGGGAGTGTAATAATTGATCTCTCAGCATCTTCTGGAGGTAATTGTGAATATACAAAATTAGGTGAAATAGTTAATATAAATGGAACGTTAGTAAATGGGCCAAATAATTTATCATCAGATATGGCTTATGATGCATCTATAGTTTATTCAAAAAATATATTTGGATTACTAGAGATCATAATGGAAGATAAACAAATAAATATAAATTTAGAAGACGAGATAATTGACGCTATGCTTGTTTTCGAAAATGGAAAAAGTAGAATAGAGGGATAATTTTGGAATTAGTTTCACTGATAATAATATTTGTACTGGCCTTATTCATTGGTTATGAAATTATAACCAAAGTTCCCCCAACACTGCATACACCTCTAATGTCAGGGTCAAATGCAATCTCTGGAGTGGTCATAGTTGGAGCAATTATAATCTCATCTAACACTCATAGCTTATTTGCAACTATATTTTCAGTTATTGGTATAATTTTGGCAACTATTAACGTTGTCGGTGGATTTTTAGTTACAGATAGAATGCTGGCAATGTTTAAAAAAAGTAAAAAATAGGAGATTTTTTTTTGATTGATATTTCATCTAATGTGGAAAATATACTTTACTTAATTTCTGCTGCCTTATTTATCATAGGAATAAAAAGGTTAGCTTCTCCAGCAACAGCTAGGACAGGAAATAGGCTGTCTGCTATCGCTATGCTTATAGCTATAGTAATAACTGTTGTTAAATATACTGAAACGAATATTGAATGGATAATTGTTGGTTTAATAATAGGTGCATTTATAGGTGTAATTTTATCTAAATATGTACAAATGACAGCAATGCCTCAATTGGTAGCTATATTCAACTCATTTGGTGGTGCAGCTAGCGCAATTGTTGCAATGTATGCTGTAATGTACCCTAGTGGACCTGAATCAACTACTTTTATACTAGCATCAGTTGCATTTGCTACTATTGTTGGCTCAATTACATTAACAGGATCATTTATTGCATTCGGGAAACTTCAAGAAGTTATAAGCACAAAGCCATTACTTCTACCTATTAGAAATTTCATAAATATTGTATTGTTGATTTCAATATTAGTTTTCTCAGTTTTGTTATGCTTACCAGAAACTTCAGATGTAAGTTATCTCTATATTATTGTTGGATTATCTCTAGTAGTTGGAATTTTAATAGTAATCCCAATAGGTGGAGCTGATATGCCAGTTGTAGTTGCACTATTAAACTCATACTCAGGTATTGCTGGAGCTGGTGCGGGATTTGTTTTAGGTAACCCTGTATTAATAATTTCAGGTTCATTAGTAGGAGCTTCTGGACTTATATTGACTAGAATTATGACAAAAGCAATGAATAGATCTCTATTGAATGTAATGCTTGGAGGATTTGGAGCAGAAGAAGGAAGTTCTGGTTCTAATGAAGAAGAAACTAGGCCTGTTACATCTCTTACAAGTGAAGATGCTGCAATGATATTAGGATATGCAGAAAGTGTTATTTTTGTTCCTGGATATGGCCTTGCCGTAGCACAAGCTCAGCATCAAATTAATGAACTATCAGGACTTCTTAAAGAAAAAGGAATTAGCGTAAAGTTTGCTATTCATCCTGTTGCTGGAAGAATGCCTGGCCATATGAATGTTTTACTAGCTGAAGCAAATGTTCCTTATGATGAATTGAAAGATCTTGACGAGATAAATTCTGAATTTGAGAGAACGGATGTTGCAGTTGTTGTTGGAGCAAATGATGTTACAAATCCAAGCGCTAGAACAGATACTAGCTCTCCTATCTATGGGATGCCTATTTTAAATGTAGACAAAGCCAAATCAGTAATCGTACTTAAAAGATCAATGGCTTCTGGTTTTTCTGGTGTACAGAATGAGTTATTTTTACTCGATAAAACTAATATGCTATTTGGTGATGCAAAAGATTCAGTTGAAGGAATGGTAAAAGAAGTTAGGGATTTAGATTAGGACTGAGCAGTTTCTTCTTCAACAGGTTTATCTGATTTAGTGTGGTAATTTCTTCCATTATATTCTCCACAGTTTTTACAAACAGTATGAGGTAATCTAGGCTCACTACATTCAGGGCAAAAGAATCCATTTATAGCAGACTTACCTTTATGAGACCTTTTATTGCCTCTTCTTGCTCTAGTATGTTTCTTTTTAGGTAAAGCTGTCAAAAAATTACTCTTTCCAATTTTAATTAGACTATTATTATAATGAATTTATTTACATAATTGGTGAATAAAACATGTTATGTTTGAAGTTTTTTAGCTAAAACTCCTACAAATAAAAAAACTAAGGAAGATAAAATAAATATAATAGAACCAATGTAAAGAACTATCTCATATGAGTTGGTTTTATCATATATATATCCTGCAGAAACTGGGGTAATTACAAGTGCTGCGTTATAAAAAGGACCTAATAAACCTCTAATAACACCATAGTTTTTTCTTCCAAACAAATCCCCTACTAAAGACCAATTCAATCCAGATCCAGCTTCAGAACCGACTAATAATAATAATGAAAGTAATAAATAAATTGAATTATCTGAAAGATTAACTAATAATAGTGATAAAGCAGATGCTGAGTAACACAAAGCTAGCATTTTGGGTCTACCAAATTTATCGCTAAGCTTTCCTACAATTAATATAACAGGAACTCCCGTTAGAGCTAAAAACCCAACATACCAAGCAGCTGATTCAGGAGAAATACCTTTCCACACAAGTATAGGAATCATATGAACAAATATTGCTCCATGAATAGAAATTCTTAGTGCAGTAGCAATAGTTAAAAACCAAAAAGCCGAAGTTTTTATTGCTTCTTTCCAGGTGTACCCAGAAATCTCTTTATTGTGCAGTGAGCCTTCATTTAATTCTTGGATTTTACCATCAGGTTGTAAGCCCATTGACTCTGGAGTTTTTCTATAAAAGATACCTAAAGGTGTTATAAAAACTAATAAAAATATTCCTAAAATTAAAACTGCGTTTTGCCATCCCCATGCATATACAATGTAAGAAAAAGTAGGAACTAAAATGGCTGACCCGAGTCTAAAAGATGCTGAGTTTATACTCATAACTAAGCCTCTTTGCTTTATGAACCAATTATTCAATACAACAAACGCTGGTTGCATAAAGCTAGTTGTAGCTCCAATAGAAATAACTATCACATAAATAAGTAAAAACTGAGTATAATTCCCTGTTCTTGATAGCATAATATAACCAATTCCTGCCATAGCTGTCCCACCAATGGCTAATGGTCTTGGACCAAATTTATCCATTAACCAACCAGTAAATGGTCCCATTAGACCATTTTCAGCTCTAGCTAGTGCAAATAAAAGAGAAGTTTGAGCTGAAGATATTCCAAATGTTTGAGAAATAGGAATAAATAAAACAGTAAATCCTTGCCAATGAATGCTACCACCAAGTCCGTTTTGCAACGAAGCAGATAAAACAATCCACCATCCAAAAAATATTTTTTTACTTTTTTTCATAAATGAACTCTAACCAAAAGGTAAAATTTTATTCAATTTACCTTCTGAGATTTTTCGTTCAATTAAAATAGTAGCACCCATGTCGAAATATCTATTTCTCAAAGTGTTATCTTGAGATCTTATACATAATTGTTTACCGTTATCTTTGGAAAGCTTAACTGCATGCTTAATTGCTTCATCATCTGTTTTAGCAAATGGATGTTCTGGATGAAATTTTCTATCAATACTTAAATCTGCTGGGCCCCAAGAAAAACAATCCACACCA
>JAACCT010000019.1 GCA_009937255.1 Dehalococcoidales bacterium | reverse complement strand
TAGCAACAAATTTAGTTTGATATGAAATTTAAAAGAAAAATATCTCCAAATACAAAACCTCTTTCAAACTTCATTACAAAAAAAAGACTAAAAGAGGATGAAATAAATTTTACTAAACTTAGAGCCTATAGGTTAGATAGAATTAAAAAAGAGCTAGAAAAAAATAACCTTGAGGCTTGTATATTATTTGATCCCGTCAATGTTAGATATGCATTAGATTCAGTTAATATGAGTGTTTATAATATGCACAATTTAACTAGGTATTGTTTTGTGCCTGTTAATGGACCTGTAATTCTCTATGAATATTTTAATTGTGAGGGATTATCCAGCCACTTAACTCTAATTGACGAGATAAGACCAGCAATAACTTGGGACTATTTCAGTAATGGAGACCAGGCTGGGATTCAATTAGAAAAATGGATTAATGAGATAAAAGATTTATCTAACTCTTATTTTAAAAATAAAAAAATAGCGATCGATGTTGTAAATGGTCCTGCTGTATCAGCTTTAAATAAAGCTGGTATTAAAGTAATTGATGCTAAGTTAGTTTTAGAACAAGCTAGAGTTATAAAATCACCAGAAGAATTAAAATGTATGAAAGCTGCAATTGAGGTTTGTGAAATTGGTATTAACAAAATGAGAGAAGAACTAAAAGCAGGAATGACTGAAGATGAGCTTTGGTCAATATTACATAAAACTAATATTGAGCATGGTGGAGAGTGGATTGAATGTAGAATTTTATCATCAGGAGAAAGAACAAATCCTTGGATGCAAGAAAGTAGTAATAAAATAATTCAAAGTGGAGAAATAGTATCTTTTGATACTGATATGGTTGGTCCTTACGGTTATTGCGCAGACATATCTCGAGCTTTTGTTGAAGGACATAAATTTAATGAGGAGCAGAAGAAGTTATATCAAATGGCTGTTGAACATATAAACCATAATTCTAGATTAATAAAACCTGGAATGTCTTTTAGAGAATTTACGGAAAAATCATGGAAACTCCCAGAGGAATATTATGGAAATAGATATTCATGTATGGTCCATGGAATTGGCCTTTGTGACGAATGGCCAATGATTAGGTATCCAACTGATGGTGGTCAACGAGAAGGATCTTTTGAAAAAAATATGACTATTACAGTTGAAACCTATATTGGAAAAGTAGCTGGAAAAGAGGGAGTAAAACTAGAACAGCAATACTTAGTTGGGGAAAATGGACTTGAACTAATGTCCCATCATCCTTTAGAGGATTTATAATTAAAATGAATAATAGATTAGAAACCATAGTCGATCTTAAAAAATATCCAATCCAAAATTTAAATTCTCCATTAATAAAAGATTTAATAAAAAAATGTAAAAGTGATTTAGATCAGTTTAGTTGTGCTACTATTCCTAATTTTATTTTACCCAAATCACTAAAAATAATGAATACAGAGTTAGAAAAACAACTCGATGAAGTTTATATGTCAAAACAAAGTATAAACGCATATTTATATTCAAAAGATGATCCTTCATTACCAAAAAATCATCCAAAAAGAATATTTATGGATCGTTATAATGGATATTTAAACTCAGATGTTTTTCCAAAAGATTCTGAAATGAAATTTCTTTATGAACAAGATGAACTTTTAAATTTTGTATCAGTTTGTCTTGGAATATCACCAATTTTTCGATGGGCCGATCCTTTAGCTTGCCATGCTTATAATGTTATGAAACCAAACGGTATTCTTCCTTGGCATTTTGACAGCTGCGAATTTACTTTAAGTTTCATGATACAAAAACCAGAGAAAGGCGGAATATTTGAGTATTGCCCAAATATACGCGAACCGGGAAATGAAAAATTAGAAGAAGTTAAAAAAGTACTTGATGGAGATCGTAAAAGAGTTCGTCAATTAAAATTAGAACCGGGTGATCTTCAAATATTTAAAGGACGTTTCACACTTCATCGTGTTACAAAAATAGAAGGAAATCGCTCTAGATATCTTTGTATACCAGCTTACGTACTTGATCCCTGGAGAGTGAATACTCCTGAGCATTCGAAAGCTATATATGGAAAAGTATTACCAATTCATATTGAAAGAAATAAACCTAGGTCGGATGGTTTAGCTGATTAAACATGAAAAATATAAATAAGATAATAAATTTAG
>JAACCT010000087.1 GCA_009937255.1 Dehalococcoidales bacterium | reverse complement strand
CCACCCATACCACCAGATATAGATTCTAATAATGGAGCAAATTGACCAAGTATAGTAATTACTTCAAAGCCTCTAATAAATCTTGCTCTTACAGGATAAGTTACAACTCCTTGCTGAACATTTGGAACATCTGAAATAGCAATAACTTCAATAACTAAAGGAGATAAAGGCTTAGAATCTAAACTAACGATTCCAAACATTCCTTTTTTTATTTCAACATACTCAGCTTCTGAGGCAATTATTTCCATTTCAATAGTATCTAAATCACTTAAAGTTAAGAAGTTTTGACCAGAACCTATAAATTCTCCCGTACTTGAATTAATAGATGAAACTTGCCCTGAAAAAGAAGCATAAAGTTTTGTTTTAGAAAGATTTTCTTTTGATTGATTAACTAAAAGTTTTTGTATTTGCAAATCATTAACATCTGCACCATTTTTTAATTTCGTAAGTGAAAGTTTAGCTTTTTCTAGGTTTTCTTTTGCTAGATTTATATCTTTTTCTTTTGATCCTAACTTAATTTCTTGAAGAGATATTAATCTTTTTTGTAGATTTGTTTCAGCTTGATTTTCCAAAAAAGTTAGTCTTTCTTTATCATTTTGAGTAGGATTTAATAAATTATCATATGTATTTTGAGCATCTTTTAAACTTGCATTTGCACTTTGTAATTGATCTTTATAGACATTTATTTGCTCTAAAGATGATATGTAGCTAGAATTTGCATTTATAAATGATTTTGATAAATTCATTTCTGTTTGATTTGCATCGCAACATTTAAAAATTTCATCTAAAATTTTATCTGTTACAGTTCTAGATACAGGCAGATCATTAACTCCAGAACAAACATCTCCTTTATATGGCAAACTATTTTGTGATTCACAATATTTATTAACTGACTCAACTAATAAAATTTTAGATGAATCAACATTATCTTCAGATTTTTCTATTAATAAATTTATGTTTGAAATACTATACTTAGCTTGATCTAAAAGCTTAATCACACTATCAATTTTTGCTTCACTAGGATTTAATAATTCATCATAATTCTCTTGTGCACTTATAAAATTTGCCTGAGCTTGTAGTACGAGTTCTTCTGCAGATTTCAACTGTTCTTCAGAAGGATAATCTAATAAATCATTTAAGTTTTTTTCAGCTTGACTTACTAAGTACTGAGAGTTTTTTAGATTTTCATCAGAAGGCATATCTAACAACTTCTGTAGTTGTAAATTAGACCTATCATATGAATTTTTAAGATCTGATGAGTTTAGCTCTGCTAGTAACTGTCCTTTTTCAACTTGGTCTCCTTCAGTAATCAAAATATCGTTTAATGTTCCACTAGTAGAAAATGATAAGTTGATTTTTTTTTCGATAGAAGTTGATCCTGAAGCAATTAATAAATCAGCAATTGTTCCTGTTGAAACACTATGTTCTATATATGAAATTTTATTAGTTTCTTCTTTAGTAAAAATAAAAAAATACCAGTATAAAATAATTGATAAGATTCCTAGTAATATTAAAAGTCCAAAAATAAACTTTTTGCCAATTTTATTTTGACTTTGGTTAATTAGTAGGTCAATTTGATTAGAATCTTGCAATTAAAACTCCTAATTATTTGTATATATAATAATGATAAACAATATTTATGAAGAATATATGAAGATAATATGAAGAAAATATAAAGAAAATATCAGCAAGAATTAATTTAGTAAAATATTATTAAAAATAAATTAGAGAATATCAAATTATGTATAAAATTAATAATTTCAACTTAAGGATACCTATAGTAGGAGCTCCAATGTTCACTATTTCTAATCCTAATCTAGTTATAAATCAATGTATTTCTGGAATTATTGGATCTTTTCCAGCCTTAAATGCGAGAGAACCTGAAACTTTGGACGAATGGATAAAAAAAATAAAAGATGGAATTAGTAGATTTGAAATAAACAATCCCGATAAAAAAGCGGCTCCTTTTGCAGTGAATCAAATTTGTCATAAGTCAAATAAAAGATTAATGCAAGACATGGAAACTTGCGTAGATAACAAAGTTCCTATAATAATAACAAGCTTGAGGCCACCAGATGAAATTATAGAGTCTGCTCATAGTTATGGGGGAATAGTTTACCATGACGTGATTAGTATTAAGCACGCAAAAAAAGCAGCTGAACTAGGAGTTGATGGATTAATTTTAGTTTGTTCTGGAGCTGGAGGTCATGCTGGTAATCTTTCTCCGTTCGCACTTTTAAGAGAAGTCAAAGAATGGTTTGATGGAACAATTTTATTATCAGGTTCTATAGGAGATGGTTATTCAATTGCATCAGCACTAGCATTAGGGGCTGATTTAGCATATATGGGATCAAGATTTATACCTACAATAGAATCGAACGCAAATGAAGTTTATAAAAAAATGATCTTAGATAGCTCTGCTGAAGACATTGTTTATACTTCTTATTTTTCTGGAGTTTTAGGACATTATTTAAAAAATTCTATTATCAACTCTGGTCTTGATCCAATAGATCTTCCTGTAGGAGATAAAAATAAAATGAATTTTGGATCTCCAGAAAAGCCAAAAACTTGGAAGGATATTTGGGGTTCTGGTCAAGGAATAGGTAGAATTAATAATATTACTACGGTTAATAATGTAGTTGATCAACTAGAGCATGAACTGAATGAAGCATTAGACAAATTAAATAAAAAAACAAGGAATAGATAAAATGGAAAAATTTAAACAATTATATAAGTTCTGGTGGTTTAGATGGACACTTTGGTTTGCTATTGGGGCAATAATAGCAATAATAATTAGAAGTAATTAATATTTTAAATTACCAATTGTAGAACTAAAATTATGATCAGGATAATATTTATTAACATATTCTGATGAATCAAGAACTTCTTCAGTTATTCTTTTCAAAACACCTGTGCCATGTCCATGAACAATTCTTACTTGTGAGTAACTTAAATTAACACAATTGATAATATGATCATTTATAGCTTCAATTGCTTCTAGAGCTCTCATACCATGTAAATCTATTGAAATTTTTTGTTCATCCATCTTATTAATTATATTTTTATTTTTAAAAATTGTCTTTTAAAAATAAAACATACTTGCTTGATTAATTTTATTAATATATATTTTCATGTGGCTCTAAAAAAAACAAAATTCCATTTATGATATGAAAACAATTCTCTATTTATTACTAATCCTATTTATTTTATCTTGTTCAAATTCAGATATTGATAATAATACTATGGATCATAGCAATATGGATCATAGCAATATGGATCAT
>JAACCT010000086.1 GCA_009937255.1 Dehalococcoidales bacterium | reverse complement strand
TTAAAAAAATATCATGGGATGGAAATGATATTGATTTATCTAAGAAATTTGCAAGAAAAACAATGGATGAATTAATTAAGGAACATACTGGACATTCAATAGATTTAACAGATAGTAAGGCAGTATTTGATGTCTGTAAAAAATTAGATTTAAAAGTGAAAAAAACTGATAGTCTAGCTAAAATGATTGATGAGATAATGAGAAGGAAAGTTGAACCAAACTTAATTAACCCTACTTATGTAATGAATCATCCTGTAGAAATTTCACCGCTAGCAAAGGTGAATAGAGATGGAGATAAGGATTTTACCGAAAGATTTGAATTATTTATTGCCGGCATGGAATTTGCAAATGGATTTTCTGAATTAAATGATCCGATAGATCAAAGAAAAAGATTTGAAGATCAGTCAGCTAAAAAAGATGGCGGAGATGAAGAAGCTTTTCCTGTAGATGAAAATTTTCTAGAAGCTATAGAAATTGGAATGCCTCCAACAGCGGGCGTTGGTATTGGAATTGATCGATTAGTCATGCTGTTTATTGATACTAGGTGGATTAGAGATGCAATTATCTTCCCCACACTTAAATCTCTAACATGAAATTAGTTTTTCTTGTTTTAAGAAGACTATTTTTCTCATCACAAAGTAATTTTCTCTTCAAAATTACCAACATTGTTTCAATTATAAGTTTAGCTCTCGGTATAGCTTCTTTAAATGTTGTCTTAGGTGCAGTTGATGGATTTGAGAGTAAGGTATCTGAGAAGTTATCTTCTATCAATGGCTATGCAAGTATTAATCACTTATTTGAAGATGATTTTTTAGTTGACGAATCAGGATTGCCTAACTTTTACAACAACTATAAGTCTAAGCTAGTTCCTTATATCGAAAAACCAGCAATTCTTAAATCAAAATATAGTAGTAGTAATGTGATAATATATGGTCTAGATAATAACAATTTTAAAGATTTTGATTTATTTAGTAGTCTTAATGCTGAGCTAGAAACTATTAGTGATAATGATATTATTATTGGAAGTGCTCTTGCAAAAAATCTGAATTTATCGATAGGGGATGAGATTGTTATTTTTAATCCATTTATTTCAAAAAGAACATTAGAAAGAAATAAACTTTTATTTCTAGAAATAAAGGAAATATATCATTCTGGTATAGATGACTATGATTCAAGGTTAGTATTTATTCCTATGAATACAGTCCAATCTTACTTTGATTTAAATAATAGTATCAGTGGTTGGATGAGTTTTGATCCTTTCTTAGATATAAAAGATGTTGATTACCCATTTTATCAATTAAGTGTAAAGGATAGACATAGCGATTTATTTGAATGGATTGATACACAGCAATGGCCAATTATTTTTATTTTTAGTCTAATTGCATTAGTATCCTATTTTAATTTGATGGGATCGATAAATATTCTTTTTTATGAGAAGAGATTTAATTTGGCAATTATGAAGACATACGGTATGTCAAATAAAAAATTGTCAGTAATATTTATTATCCAGGGAGTTGTTTTAGCGTTCATTGGAGCAATGCTCGGGATTTTATTGTCTCTATTCGTTATTTTTATACAAGAGAAATTTCATTTTATATCTTTGGCTGAAAATATTTATTTCGTTAGTTATTTACCGATAATATTTAGCGCCAATAACGCTGCTTATACATTATTGTTTAGTCTTATATGCAGTATATTATTTTCAGGTATTTCCTTGGTGTATCTTTTATCTATTAATCCATCTAAAATTTTAAAAAACTAATGAATATAATTTTTCTAATAGCAAAACGTTTTTTAATCCCAAGAAATATGTTAGAGGGAGGTATCATCAATATCATATCTTTCTTAGGTCTATTCATTGGTTCTATGTCAATTATTTTATCAGTAGCAGTTCTTAATGGATTTCAAGGTATTCTGGAAGATGAAACAAGAAAGATATATGGAGATTATGCTATAATTAATTTTGATTACAATGAAGACAAAGAACTGGTAGAAAAATTTGAAAAAAATGGTATTAAATATGCACCATATTATGAAGAAGAATTTTTTATATCAAAAAATAAAAAACAATCATTAGTAAATCTAAAAACTGTCGACAATTTAAGATTTCATAATTTTTATGATTTAGAATTAATTGAAGAAAATAAAAATCTAAATCATGGAGAAGCTATTATTGGAAAATCTTTAGCCGATAAAATGGATCTTAGTATTGGTGATTCAATATCAATTTATAGTACGAATCTTAATATGAGCTATTTAGCGATGCCCTCTACTAAGGAATTAATTATAAAGAACATTTTTCAGAATCGAATATTAAGATCTGATGAGTTTTTAGTTTTTACAGTATCTAGAGAATATAATCTTTCTAATAATAAGTTTACTCATATCGAAATGATTGGGACTATAGATGGTATGATCTTAAAAGAAAATAAAAATATTATTTCATGGAAAGAAAGAAACAGACAGCTATTCGATGCTACTGAAATTGAAAAGAAAATTACCTTTTTTACATTATTTCTTATCATCGTTGTAGCTTCATTTAACCTATCTTCTTCTGTGATGCAAATTGCGACTAAGAAAACAAGAGAAATGGCAATTTTAAGTACTTTTGGAATGAGTAAAAATAGTATCTCTAGTATATTTTTGGTCTATGGTTATTTATTAGCAACTTCTGCTATAGTTTCTGGTATTTTATTTGCGCTATTAATTATATATATACAGAACACATTGGGAGTCTTTGTGCTAAATCCTGAATTCTACTTGGTCAGTATATTGCCTATGGAAATTAGTATTAAAGATATTTCTTTATTGTTATTTTACTCTATGATAATTATTGGATTATTTGCAACATTACCTTTAATGCTTATTAAAAAAATACGTCCTATTGAATTGATAAATAAAAATATATGATACTATCAGTTAAAAATCTTAAAAAAACCTTTAAAGATGGAGATAAAGTTCTTGAAGTCTTAAAAGGTATTAGCTTCAATCTTGATAAAGGAGATATCTTAACTATTAAAGGCCCTTCTGGATCTGGAAAATCTACCTTACTAAGCTTGCTAGGAACTCTAGATCAGCCAGATAGCGGAGAGATAGTAATTAACCAAAAGAATCTTAAAGATGTTAAAGATTATGATTTGATTAGAAATACTCATATTGGATTTATATTTCAGTTTCATAATCTAATAGCAGAGCTAAATGTTGTTGAAAATGTCACTATTCCAACACTGATAGCAGGCAAAAAAATTGA